>NZ_JBNCKS010000057.1:0-40646 GCF_049841635.1 Micromonospora sp. DT44
CAGGCCACCACCAGTATCAACATCATCAGCCCGGACCCTTGACGACCACACCCACCGCCTAACTGAACGGCGTTGGTGCTAGCTGCGGCGGCTGGGTGAGTCGAAGCGGCCGGCGCGGATCTCGCGCAGGGCCCGGCGGCGGATGTCGCCGCGCAGGGTGTCGACGTAGAGGGTGCCGCGCAGGTGGTCGGTCTCGTGTTGCAGGGCGCGGGCGAGGAATCCGCTGCCGGTGATGGTCAGCGGTTCGCCGCGCTGGTCGACGCCGTGGGCGGTGGCGTGCAGGGCGCGCACGGTCGGGAAGTAGAGCCCGGGGATGGACAGGCAGCCTTCGTCGTCGCCCTGGGGTTCGTCGGACAGCTCGAGGGTGGGGTTGATGAGGTGGCCTCGGTGGCCGTCGGCGCCGTAGACGAAGACCTGGGCGCTGACGCCGATCTGGGGTGCGGCGACGCCGGCGCGGCCGGGTTCGCCGAGCAGGGTGTCCATCAGGTCGGTGACCAGGGCGCGTAGTTCGGCGTCGAAGGTGGTGACCGGCTCGGCTTCGGTGCGCAGGACGGGGTCGCCGATGATCCGGATGGGCCGCATGGTCATGGGGGTCAGCGTATCGGTGGTGGTGTCAGCGTCCGGCCAGGGTGGCGCGTACGGGCGCGGTCTTGGCGGCGGCTTCGGCGACCTCGGCGGTGGGGTCGCTGTCCCAGGTGATGCCGCCGCCGGCCCAGGTGTGCAGGGCGTGGCCGTCGGCGGCGGCGGTGCGGATGGTCAGGCCGAGGTCGATGCGGCCGGGGGCGACCCAGCCGAGGGCGCCCATGCTGGCGCCTCGGCCGACGGGTTCGGCGGTGGCGATGTGGGTGAGGGCGGCGAGTTTCGGGGCGCCGGTGACGGAGCCGCCGGGGCAGGTGGCGCGGAGCAGGTCGGCGAGGCCGAGGCCGTGGGCGGCGTGCGCGCGGACGGTGGATTCGGCCTGCCACAGGTCGCACCAGCGGCGTACGGCGAACAGTTCGTCGACGGTGACGGTGCCGGTGCGGGCGATGCGGGCGAGGTCGTTGCGTTCCAGGTCGACGATCATGATGTGTTCGGCGCGTTCCTTGGCGCTGGTGAGCAGTTCGGCACGGCCGGTGGCGGTGGCGGGGCGGGTGCCTTTGATGGGTCGGGTGATGATCTGGCCGTGGTGGACCTCGACGAGGGTTTCCGGGGAGGCGCAGCCGATGGCCCAGCCGTCGCCGGTGAGGACGCCGCCGTAGCGGGCGCCGGGAAGGGCGCCGAGGCGGCGTAGGGCGGGCAGTGGGTCGCCGCTGTAGGGGGCGGCGGCGTGTCCGACGAGGTTGGTCTGGTAGATGTCGCCGCGGCCGATGGCGGCGCGGACGGTGTCGACGGCGGCGGCGTGTTGCGCGGGTGTCCAGCTCTCGGTCCACGGGCCGAGCCACCAGGGTGTGTCGTCGGGGGCGGCGGGTGCTCGGGTGGGTCCGTGGTCGTAGACGACGACGGCGAGGTCGGGCAGGGTGGGTGCGGGTTCGGGTGCGGTGGTGGGTGCGCCGGCCAGTTGCGCTCCGGCGGCGGCGGCGGACAGGTAGAGGGCGGCGCCGCAGACGTCCGGGCCGTGTGCGGCGGGTCGGTTCAGGTCGCGTAGGTCCAGGCCGTGTGCGGCCAGGAACTCCTCGGCGAGTACGGCGGGGTCGCCGCCGTCGGCGCGGTGCCACTGGAGTCGGGCGCGTTCGACGAGGCTGTCGCGGCATGCGGGTGGTGCCGCGGGCGCATCGACCAGCACCTGTGGGAGCGTTTCCACGCCGTATGGTCCGATCTTCCTCATCCGTTCAGTGGATTTCTGGTACGGCAAGGCGACACCTGCTCGATGCTGGACACTTTCGCTTGGTACTGTGCGTCACTGGTCATGTGAACCATGACACAGTGCCCCCACAGTCCGGAGAACCCGATGTGCCAGCACCAACCGACCTGCCCCTTAGCTGAAGCCACCGATCGGGAAGCCGCCCGGGTCCTCGCCTGCTTCCCTGAGCAGGGCTGGAGCCTGCTCTGCAACGGCGTGATCGTCTTCGAGGACACCGGTGAGTTGCTCCCCGACGGCAGCAGCATCGCACCCCACCGCGGCCCCGCCCGCCACGCCCTCGTGGCCTGAACGACCACCCAGCGTCACCACACCGAGTCGCTGGCCAACCGCGCAGCGGCTGCCGGGACGGGCCGATACCGCCCGCCCCGGCGTGCCCGCCGTCAGTCCTCGAACGCCTCCGGCGACGGGCATGAGCAGACCAGGTTCCGGTCGCCGTACGCGCCGTCGATTCGCCGTACCGGCGGCCAGTACTTCCCGGCCCGGTCCACCCCGCCCGGGTACGCGCCCACCGACCGGGGGTACGGGTGCGGCCACTCGTCACCGCTGACCATCGCCGCGGTGTGCGGCGCGTTCGCCAGTGGGTTGTCCCCCGCCGGCCACTGCCCCGAGCCGACCTGCTCGATCTCGGCGCGGATCGCGATCATCGCGTCGCAGAACCGGTCCAGCTCGGCCAGGTCCTCACTCTCGGTCGGCTCCACCATCAGAGTCCCGGCCACCGGGAACGACATCGTCGGCGCGTGGAAGCCGTAGTCGATGAGCCGCTTCGCCACGTCGTCCACGCTCACGCCGGTCGCCTTCGTCAACGGCCGCAGGTCGAGGATGCACTCGTGCGCGACCAGGCCCTTGTTGCCGGCGTACAGCACCGGGTAGTGCTCGCGCAGCCGCGCGGCCACGTAGTTCGCGGCGAGGACCGCCACGCCGGTGGCCCGGGTCAGCCCTTCGGCGCCCATCATCCGCAGGTACGCCCACGGGATCGGCAGGATCCCCGCCGACCCGTACTTCGCCGCCGAGATCGCCGGCGTGGCGTCGACGTGCGCGCCCAGCGGGTCGCCGGGCAGGAACGGCGCGAGGTGCGCGCGGACCGCGACCGGGCCCACCCCGGGGCCACCGCCGCCGTGCGGGATGCAGAACGTCTTGTGCAGGTTGAGGTGCGACACGTCCGCGCCGAACCGGCCGGGCTTGGCGTACCCGACGAGGGCGTTGAGGTTCGCCCCGTCGACGTACACCTGCCCGCCGGCGTCGTGGACCTTCGCGCACAGCGACGCGATGCCCGTCTCGTACACGCCGTGGGTCGACGGGTACGTCACCATGATCGCGGCGAGGGCGTCCCGGTGCTTGTCGATCTTCGCGTCGAGGTCGACGAGGTCGACGTTGCCGTCGTCGTCGCAGGCCACCACGACGACCCGCATGCCGGCCATCACGGCGCTGGCGGCGTTGGTGCCGTGCGCCGACGACGGGATCAGGCACACGTCGCGGTGCGTCTCGCCGCGCGACGCGTGGTACGAGCGGATGGCCAGCAGCCCGGCCAGCTCACCCTGTGAGCCTGCGTTGGGCTGCACGCTCACCGCGTCGTAGCCGGTCACCTCGGCCAGCCACGACTCCAACTGGCCGATCATCTCCCGGTACCCGACGGTCTGGTCGTCCGGCGCGAACGGGTGGATGTGCGCGAACTCCGCCCAGCTCACCGGCTCCATCTCGGTGGTCGCGTTCAGCTTCATCGTGCACGACCCGAGCGGGATCATGCCCCGGTCCAGGGCGTAGTCGAAGTCCGACAGCCGCCGCAGGTAGCGCAGCATCGCCGTCTCGGAGTGGTGGCTGCGGAACACCGGGTGGGTCAGGAAGTCGGTCGTCCGGGCCAGGTCGCCCGGCAGGGCCGCGTCGCCCTCGCCGTCGAACGCGGGAACGCCGAACGCCTCCCACACCTGCCGCAGGTGCGCGTCGGTGGTCGTCTCGTCGCAGGACATCCCGACCCGGTCGGCGTCAACGAGGCGCAGGTTCACGCCCCGCTCGGCGGCGGCCGCGACGACCCGCGCCGCGCCGCCGGGCACGGTCGCGGTGACGGTGTCGAAGAACGCGACGTCCGCGACGTCCACGCCGCCGGCGCGCAGCCCGGCCGCGAGCCGCGCCGCCATGGCGTGGGTACGCGCCGCGATGTCCCGCAGCCCGTCCGGGCCGTGGTAGACGGCGTACATGCCGGCCATCACCGCGAGGAGCACCTGCGCGGTGCAGATGTTGCTGGTGGCCTTCTCCCGCCGGATGTGCTGCTCGCGGGTCTGCAACGCCAACCGGTACGCCGGGTTGCCGTCCGCGTCGCGCGACACCCCGACCAGGCGCCCGGGCAGCATCCGCTCCAGCCCCGCGCGCACCGCCAGGTAACCGGCGTGCGGCCCACCGAAGCCCATCGGTACGCCGAAGCGCTGGGTGGCGCCGGCGGCGATGTCCGCGCCGATCTGCCCCGGGGCCCGCAGCAGCGTCAACGCCAACAGGTCCGCCGCGACGGTCACGAGGGCGCCGACGGCGTGCGCCGCCTCGACCAGGCGCGCGTGGTCACGCACCGCCCCGGACGCGCCCGGGTACTGCAGGTGCAGGCCGAAGAACTCCGCCGGCAGCTCGTCGTGCTCGACGTCGAGGACCCGCACGTCGATGCCCAGGGGCACCGCCCGGCTGGTGATCACCGCGATGGTCTGCGGCAGGGCGTCGGCGTCGACGACGTACACCCCGCTCTTGCTCTTGGACGCGCGGCGCGCGAGGGTCATCGCCTCCGCGGCGGCGGTGCCCTCGTCGAGCATGGAGGCGTTCGCGGTGGCCAGGCCGGTCAGGTCGGTGACCATCGTCTGGAAGTTCAGCAGCGCCTCGAGCCGGCCCTGGCTGATCTCCGGCTGGTACGGCGTGTACGCCGTGTACCAGGCCGGGTCCTCCAGGACGTTACGGCGGATCACCGCCGGGGTGTGCGTGCCGTGGTAGCCCAGGCCGATCATGGACACGGCGACGGTGTTGCGGGCCGCCAGGGCCCGCAGCTCGGCGATGGCCTCGGCCTCGGTGGCCGCGTCCGGAAGATCGAGGGTGCCGTGCCAGCGGATCACCTCGGGGATCGCGGCGTCCATCAACTCGTCGATGGAGTCGTGCCCGACGACCTCCAACATGCGGCGCTCGTCGTCGGGGCCGGGGCCGATGTGACGGGTGGCGAACTGCTCTACGGACATCAGGGGCGCTCCCGGGCGAGGTCGACGGGTCGGCCTCCCCCTCTGTCACACCCCACCGGAGCGCTCCACAGTGCCTGCCCACGAGGTCCTTTTGCCTGAGAGGTTCCGGGGAGGATTTGCCCCTTCGGCGCCGCCCCTGCTGTCGAGGCGGTCTCTCCCACGTGGGTGGTACCGGCGTGGTCAACGCTACCAGCGCCGGTGTTTCCAGCAGATGTCCTACCCCGCGGCTGCTGTCACACCGGCACCGCCGACGCGCCGGTCACCCGCTCGGCGAGCTCCGGCAGCACATCCCCCAGCGGCGCGTCGACGCGCACCGTGGCGTACCCGTCACCCCGGGTCGGCCCCTGGTTGACGATCGCTACCGGAATGCCCTGCTTCGCGGCCCGGATCACGAACCGGCGACCCGACATGACCGTCAACGACGACCCCAGCACCACCACCGCCCGGGCCTGCTCCACCAGCGCGAAACACCGCTCCACCCGCTGCGGCGGCACCGTCTCGCCGAAGAACACCACGTCCGGTTTCAGCATCCCCGTCCCGCAGATCCCGCAGTCCACCGGCCGAAACCCCGCCACCTGCTCGTCAGGGAGATCAACATCACCGTCGGGGTTGACCTCGGCGACCTGGGCCACGAAGTCCGGGTTCGCCTCGCGCAGCCGCCGGTCCATCTCCTCGCGGGAGGTCAGGTTGCCGCAGTCCAGGCAGATCACCTCGTCCAGGCGCCCGTGCAGCTCCACCACCCGGTCGCTGCCCGCCGCGCCGTGCAACCCGTCCACGTTCTGCGTGATCACCGCGTCGACCAGGCCGGCGTCCTGCAACCGCGCCACCGCCCGGTGCCCCGCGTTCGGCGCCGCCCGCGCGATCAACCGCCACCCCAGGTGGCTACGCGCCCAGTACCGCCGCCGCGCCACCGCGTCGCGGGTGAACGCCTGGAACGTCATCGGGGTGTGCCGGCGGGCCACCCCGCTGGGCCCCCGATAGTCCGGGATACCCGACTCGGTGGACAGGCCCGCCCCGCTGAGCACGACGACCTGACCGCCGGCCACCAGCGCGGCCAGCTCCTGCACACTCGTCGTCACCCCTTCATGCTGCCTCAGCGCACCCCCCGATGCCGACCACCCGTCGGAGGGCCACCCGCCGGCGGCGGCGCGGTCCGACGGCGCGTCGACGACGCTGACGGCCGGCGGCGGGGGGGTGGCGGGGGTGGTGCGCGGGTCCTTTGGAGCTGATGTCGTCAACGATTCGGACGGTCACGCCCGACCTCGGGGGGCGGGGGGACACGATGCCGCGCTGCTGTCCCTCGGTCCGTACCCCCCGGTCGCCCCGGTCCGTTCTCCCCGGTCCGTTCTCCCCGGTCCGTTCTCCCCGGTCTGTTCTCCCCGGTCCGTTCTCCCCGGTCCGTTCTCCCCGGTCCGTTCTCCCCGGTCTGTTCTCCCCGGATGGTGGCAAGCGGCACAGCCGGTAGGGCTGACGATGTCGTAGACGAGTCAGCTCCAAAGGAGGCAAGTGGCACACGCCCCCCGACTCGGCCGTCGGTCCAGCAGGGGCGAGCCACACCGCGACCACGTCGGGGCCGCCGGTAGGTTGGGCACATGCGCGTCGTCATCGCCGGAGGCCACGGCAAGATCGCCCTGCTCGTGGAGCGGCACCTCGCCGAACGCGGTGACACCGCCGTCGGTCTGATCCGCAACCCCGACCACGTCGACGACCTGCGCGCCGCGGGCGCCACTGCGGTCCTCTGCGACCTGGAACACGTCGACGTCGAGGAGGTCGCCGCGCACCTGCACGACGCCGACGCGGTCATCTTCGCCGCTGGCGCAGGCCCCGACAGCGGCGCCGCCCGCAAGGACACCGTCGACCGGGCCGCCGCCGCGCTGCTCGCCGACGCCGCCACCCGCACCGGAGTCCACCGCTACCTGCTGGTCTCCTCGATGGGCGTGGACCGGCCACCCGCGGCCGGCACCGACGACGTGTGGGCCGCCTACCTGCGCGCCAAACGCGCCGCCGAGGACGACCTGCGCGCCCGCGACCTGGCCTGGACGGTCCTGCGCCCCGGCCGCCTCACCGACGACGCACCCACCGGGCACGTCACCCTCACCCCACATGCCGGTCGGGGCGCCATCAGCCGCGCCGACGTCGCCCTCGTCCTCGCCGCGCTCCTGAACGAACCCCGCACCGCCGGGGCGACCCTGGAACTCGTCGACGGACCCACCCCGATCGCCGACGCGATCCACGCCGCCACCACCTGAACCGCAACCGGGGGGTGGGGGGGGGGGGGGGGGCCCCCCCCCCCCCCCCCGGGGGGGGGGGGGGCTTTCGGGTTTCGCCCCCACCCCCCGGCGTTCAGCGCTGGTGGTGACGCGGCAACGCCGTCTGCCCGGCCGCGCCACCCACGAAAGGCGCCCCCGGCGTCTCCTTCGCGATCCGGTCCATCGTGCGCACCAACTGCTCACTGCCGTCGTCCAGGTGCCGCGCCGCCGCCTGCATGTGCGACACCATCATCTCGCCGAAGATCCGCAACGCCTCCCGGGTCGCCACCGAGTCGTCGAAGCTCGACCCGGCCGAACTGCGGTACTCCGCCACCGCACGCTCGGCCTCCTGCTTCGCCTCCTCGGCTGCCGCCCGCATGTAACTCTCGTACTGCACCCGGGCGTACTCGGCGACCCGCCGCGCGTAGTCGTGCGCCTGCGCGATGATCTGCTCGGCCTCCCGCTGCGCCGCCGACAGCAGGTTCACCTCCTTGGCCGCCGGCACCTTCGCCGCCGCCCCCGTGCTCGGGATCACCCCGTGGCGGTGCAACTCCACCCGATCGGTCAGCCGCTCGTTCTCCGCCCGCAGATGCGCGATCTGCGTCGCCAACAGATCCAACTCGTCGGCGATCTGCACCCGGAACCGGTCCACGTCCGCGTGGTCATAGCCCCGGCGCGCGAACGGCGCCGTACCGAACTCCCACCGCCGAACCCGGTCGGAGGTCATCCGCACCTGCACACCGCCGGACACCTGAATCCCGTCGTACCGGCTGATCGGGCTCGCGCTCATTGGTCACCCCCTGAACTCGACTGCTGGACCGCCGTACGCCACGCCGGGCCGTACCACTGCTTGCCCAGACCCTCGTGATGCACCTGACCCTCGTGGTAACCCGCCCGCGCCAACGTCTGCGCCGCGTGCGACACCATCTCGTCGGATCCACACACGTACACGTGCCGCGAACGCCAGTCACCATCGGCCAACGCCCGGTCCACCGCCTGCACGAACTCACCCGGCCGGTTCACGTCCGCGCCCACCACGTACGTCACCGTCAACCAGGGGAACGACGACGCCATCTTGTCGATCGCGTCGCTGTCGTAGAACTCGCTGCGCGACCGCGCACCCACATACAGGTCCACCCGACGACGGGAGCCCTCCGCGGCGATCTGCTCCACCAACGCCTTCATCGGCGCCCAACCCGTGCCCGAGGTCAACAACAACAGGTCACTGGAACCCGCCGACCACAACGCCAACCGCTCCCCCACCGGCGCGGCCAGATTGACACGGTCACCCACCGCCGAGCCGTACACCAGCCGCGACGACACCGCGCCACCCGGAGCGGCCCGCACATGCAACTCCAACGTGCCGTCCGCGCGCGGCGCGTTCGCCGGCGAGTAGTACCGCCACGACCGCACCCTCGGATGCGACACCCCGATCGACTGACCCGGAGTGAACGGCAACAGGTACTGCGGACGCACCGTCACCACCGCGACGTCGAACGCCCGCCGCTCGTGGGCCACGATCTCCGCCACCCACCACGGTGGGTTCACCGCCTCGGCGGCCTGCGCCGCCTCCGTCATCACCTGCGCGACCAACCCGTACGCGGCCGCCCAGTCCTGAGCCAGGTCGTCGGTCCACTGCTCGGCCAGGAAATGCTGCAACGTCGCCAGCAACGCCTCACCGACCGCCGGGTAATGCTCCGCGCGCACCGCGAACTTCCGGTGGTCCGCGCCGAGGTCCTGCAGGAAACCCACCAGTCGGTCGACCTGGTCCACATGCGACACGATGTGCCCCAACGCGGTCACGAGGCGATCCCGCTGCCCCGCCATGTTCGTCGGGAACATCTGCCGCGTTTCGGGATGCGCCAGGAACAACGTCGAATAGAAGTAGAGCGGCACCTCGTCGCCGTGCGCGGCGACAAGGGACCAACTCTGCTTGAGTCGGGCCGCGTCCACGCTCAGGCGCCCGGACGCTCTCCGGTGGACACCACCTGGTCCTGCACCTGCCCCAGCACCGCGCGCACGTGGTCCAGGACGTCGGCCGGCACACCCAACTCCGTCAGGGTCGTGATCAGGTGCACGCCCACCTTCGCGTAGTGCTCCGCCGGGATGCCCAGCGGCTGGTGCGTCTCGGCCAAACCGCGACCCGCGTACTCGTTCGGGCCGTCCAACACCACCGCCAACATCAACGCCAGGTGTCGACGCTGCGTCGGCATGTCCACAGTGGCGAAATAGCCCGCCAGCTCGGGATCGGCGAGAACCTTGTCGTAGAACAGTTCGACGGCCGCCTTCACCGAACTCGCGCCGCCGATGCGGTCGTAGTGCGAGGCGGCAGCGGTCTCTTCCGTAACCGTCACGGTCGTTCCTTCCGGGGGTGAAAGGTCGCGCGCGGTGACGCGCAGGGGGTACGGCCACCGACGCGACACCCGCGTGCCACGGGGCACCACGGCGGGGACCGTGACGGACCATAGCGTGCCCGCAACCTCCGGTCAGGGCCCCCCTATCCGATTCCCGACAACTGGTGAACACACACCGTCACCACAGTCGACCCGAGAATCAACCCACCGCAACCGGAGCGCCACAGAAAGTGTCCACCGTGGATTCATCGACCGGGGAACAGCCACCCGACGTCGACCGCCCTGACCCACAGTCACCAGACGGGCGTGCCCAAAAAAGTCACCCACACCAACGGACCGCACACCGACAGACGCGCAGCGCTACTCAGCCCGCGCGCCGCCGCGCCCGCCGCGCCGCCAACTCGTCCCCCACCGGATCCGACGAGGACCCCACCACCGGCTCCACCGGGCCGCTCGTCGCCGGCTCGGCCGGCAGATGCGACAACGACCCCTGGATCTCCTTGAAGGCCCCACCGATCGCGATCCCGAACACGCCCTGCCCACCCTGCAACAGGTCGACCACCTCCTCCGGGGACCGGCACTCGTACACCGTCGTCCCGTCAGAGATCAGCGTGATGCCCGCCAGATCCTCCACACCACGCGACCGCAGCGCCTCGATCGCCTTACGGATGTTCTGCAGGGACACCCCCGCATCCAACAACCGCTTCACGACCTTCAACACCACCAGATCGCGGAACGAGTACAACCGCTGCGTCCCCGAACCCGACGCGTCCCGGACGCTCGGCACCACCAACGTCGTCCGAGCCCAGTAATCCAACTGCCGATAACTGATGCCCACCGCGTGGCACGCCGTCACACCTCGGTAGCCCACCGAGCCGTCACCCTCAGGCGTCACACCCGGCTCGTTCACCTGTATACCCGGATCGGGATCCTGCGGCTCGTGCATGCGGACAACCTCCCCGTCAGTGCGGCGACGCATCGTTTCCTGCGACGCGCACCCCTCGACACGGCAACCCTAACGCCACCTTCAGGGGTTACCGCGGAGGAACCGGCGCGACACGCCGCGCAGCCACCGAGAAAGATCACCAACCGCGCGCCGGCGTCACCCATCGTGACACCAGCCGGGCACCCGAACCGCTCAGCCCGCGAAGTCCTCCGGACGCACCTGCTCCAGGAACTCGCGGAACTTCTCCACCTCATCCTCCTGCTCATCAGGGATAACGATCCCCGCCTCGCTGAGGACCTGCTCGGCACAACGAATCGGGGCGCCAACCCGCAACGCCAACGCGATCGAATCGCTCGGACGCGCCGAAACCCGCACCCCATCACCGATCAACAAATCGGCGTAGAACACGTTCTCCTTGAGCTCGGTGATCTCCACCGCCTGCAACGGCGCCTGCAACGCCGCCAACACATCCCGCAGAAGATCATGCGTCAACGGGCGGGCCGGCTTGACCCCCTGCTGCTCATAAGCGATAGCCGTGGCCTCGACCGCACCGATCCAGATCGGCAGATAGCGGTCGCCCTCGACCTCCCTGAGCAGGACGATCGGCTGGTTGCTGGGCAGCTCCACCCGAACTCCGACCACGCTCAGCTCGCGCACCGCCGCCTCCGTGTCGTCGTCAACCTACGCACCGCGCCCTTCCCTGCACGGTACACGGACCGCAACACGGCCGTCCCATGCGCTACAGCACCACGTCCGCGCCAGAAAGGAGTTACCCCGGCAAGCCTACGGCACGCTTCCCCGAAGAGATCTTTCCGCTCCGCCGCACCTGCCGGGCACCTCACCGACCCAACGTCGACCGCAACCCCACCCGCACCAACGCCGCGTGCAACTGCTCCGACAACGCCACCAACTCCCGCGCCGTCTCCGCCGCCCGCGCCCGCGCCGCCGGGTCACTCTGCCGCGCCAACGGCGCCACCAACTGCGCGAACAACCCGACCTCACGATCGGCCGCAGTCCGATAACCCCGCAGATGCCGCGGCTCCAACCCGTACGCCGCCAGACCCGCCACCGCCGACGCGATGATCAACGCATCCGCGTCGTACCAGCCCGGCGGGTCCGACACCAGCACACCGAGCCGCTCCAACTCCACAAGCGTCGACTCGTCGATCCCACTGCGGGCCACCAACTCAGCCCGGCCGAGCCGCACCTGCGACGACTCGGCCGGCTCGGCCGACTCCCGACCCGGAACCGCACCATCGGGCCCCACCGCCACCAACGCCGGCCGCGACCGCTCCGGCTGCTCACCGGACGAATCCCACTCGGCCAACTGCTCACGGATCACCCGCAACGGCAGGTACCTGTCCCGCTGCGCGGTCAACACAAACCGCAACCGCGCCACATCGTCCCAGCTGTACTTCCGGTAACCCGACGCCGTCCGCTGCGGCTCAACCAGCCCTTCGGCCTCGAGGAAGCGCAACTTCGAAATCGTGGTGTCCGGGAAATCCACCCGCAACTGACCCAGCACCTCACCGATGCTCATCAGCGGCTGGGACCGGGCCGCCCCGGGTGGCGTGGAGGCCGCAGGCTCGTTCACCCCCGGCCGGCCTCCTCCTCCGGGCGCGGACCGGCGATGAACACCACCCGGAACTTACCGATCTGAACCTCGTCACCATTGCTCAACGTGGCCGCCTCGACCCGCTCACGATTCACGTACGTGCCATTCAGGCTACCCACGTCCCGCACCGTGAACGTCCCACCATCACGGTGGAACTCCGCGTGCCGACGCGACACCGTCACGTCATCGAGGAAGATGTCACTGTCCGGATGCCGGCCACTGGTCGTCACGTCGTGGTCCAACAAGAACCGGGCACCCGCATTCGGGCCGCGACGAACCACCAGCAGCGCCATACCCGGCGGCAACGAACCGGACATCCGGCTCGGCACCACATCGGTGTCCGGCCCCTCCAGCACTTCGTCGAGCGAGCCGAGATTGAGCGTCGAGGTGACGTCGAGCGGGGGGAACTCGTCGTCTGGGCGCGTCATGGGACCACCTCACGGATCTGTTCGGTCGGCGTCGGGTAATGGCGGGTCTGGCCGCCGGGCACTCCAACACCCGGCGGCTGGCTCCCCGTGCCCGGGAAGGCAATTCCGCAACGCACAACTAATGGGTTCTTCTCGGTCGACTGGGCGAGCCTAGCCAGCGCCGAAATGCAGGGCAACCGGACGCGCGCAGACATCCCGCACGCCGGATCAAGCACACTCAGCCTTCGGTGATCTTCTGATACGCGCCCGCCGTGAGCAACCCGTCGGTCGCCGTCGGATCAGTCGGCGTGATCTCCACCAACCAACCCTCACCGTACGGATCCGTGTTGATCAGCTCAGGAGTGTCACCCAGCGCCTCGTTCCGCGCGGCCACCGTACCCGCGACCGGCGCGTAGATCTCCGACACGCTCTTGGTCGACTCGATCTCACCCAACGAGTCACCGGCCGCCACGACCGCACCCGCCTCCGGCAACTGCACGTACACGATGTCACCCAGCGCGTCCTGCGCGAAGTGCGTGATGCCGACCCGGATCGAACCGGTGCCGTCACCCGCCACCCACTCATGCTCGGCGGTGTATCGCAGATCCTCGGGAATCACCAGACGCGTCCTCATCCATCGTGCCCCGGACCACCCGGGCCCGGCGCGGCCGCGCCGGTCAGGAGACCGGACGGGCGTGTTTCCTACTTGGTCGGCACGTGCAGCGCCGAAACCTCGGCAACCTCACGCTCCCCAAACGTCACGTTACCGCCGTCACCCCGGACCGACGCCACCACCCCACCAGGAATGTTCAACGCCGTACGCATCGTCGCCGGATCACCGATCACCGTGATCGTGTACGGACCCGTCAACCGACGCCCCTCCACCATCAACGACCCGTTCTCCCCATCCAGGAAATACGTCGACGCGATCACCCGCACCGTCGCGCGGTCACCGCCGGAGATCTGCATCGCCTCCGCGCCCGCGCCCCGCAACTCCTGCACCGCGTCCAACACCCGGTTCGCCGTGATCGGCTTGCTACCGCTGGAGAACTGCACCGTCAACCCCGGCCCCACCGCCGGCAACGTGCCCGCCAGGATCCCCAGCTCGTCCGCCCGACGGGTCGCCTCGTCCAACGCCGCCTGCCGACCCTGCTCACCCGAGGCCAACTGCCGCTGACTGTCCTCCAACGCCCGGATGTCCTGCTGCAGGCGACTCTCGCGCGCGTCCAGATCCGACAGGATCCGCACCAGGTCCTCCTGACGCGTCGCCCCCAACGTCGGATCCGTCGACGTCGTCTTCAACTGCACGACCAGCGTGAACCCCAGCAACGCCAACAACACCGCGATCATCACCCCGGCCGCGCTCCACCGCGACCGACCGGTCACCGCGGGCGCGGGCGGCGGCACGTCCGGCTCGTCCGGCTCGTCCGACGACACCGCCGGCTCCCCCGCCCGCGACACCGCGCGCAGGTCCACCGTCGCCCCGTCATCGGCCGGCGTCACCTCCGGCTCCGCGCCGTCCGGCTGCGGCTCCGACACCGGCTCGCGCGGCGCCAACGGACTCAACTCGTCCGGATCCGGCGCGTCCGGCCGCGGATCCGGCTCACCCGCCGGCCCGCCGGGCCGCCCCGGCACCGCCGGCTGCGGCCAGCCCGTCCCCGTCTCATCCTGCTCGTCGCTCATCGCAGTCAAACCTACGCCCGGAACAGGTGCCGACGGATCGCCGCCACATTTCCGAAGATGCGCACACCCAGAACGACCACCACACCGGTGGACAACTGCCCGCCCACACCCAACTGGTCACCCAGATACACGATCAGACCAGCCACCAACACGTTCGAGATGAACGACACCACGAACTGCTTGTCGTCAAAGATGCGGTCCAACTTCGCCCGCACCCCACCGAACACCGCGTCCAACGCGGCGACCACCGCGATCGGCAGGTACGGCTGCAACGCCGCAGGCACCGTGGGATCAAGCCACACCCCGAGCACCACACCGGCGAGCAACGCCAGCACCGCGATCATCCGCCACCTCCGGAAGGACTAGCGGCCCCCGGAGAACCCGACGACCCAGGACTGCCAGACCGGCCACCCGCCCCAGAAGGGCTCGAACTGACCGACGGCTTGGCGTAGCGTAGCTGCGGCTCCGGAGCCGCCGGCAGGGTGAGGTCCTCCTCGTCCCGCACACCGAACGACAAGCCGGTCTTCTGCGCGACCTCCCGCATCAACGCCGCGTTCCGACTGTCCTCGAACTTGCGCCGCATCGACCCCGGGCCCGTCGCCGACACCTCGTACGGCCCCGTCACCGGCCGGAAATCCACCAGGATCGCCTCACCCGCCGAACGGATCGTCGACGTCGACGTCAACCGCTGCCCGTTGATCGAGATCGCCTCCGCGCCGGCGCTCCACAACGCGTTCGCCACACCCTGCAGATCGCTGTAGAGCACCCGCGGTGGCCCCGCGCCCGCACCGGTCACCGCGTCCGCTTTCCCCGGAGCGTCCGCCAGGCGCACCACCACACCGTCACCCCGCACCCGACCCAGCCCGGTGCTCGCCTCCAGGTCCCGCAGGCGCGCCGCCGCCGAACCGCTCAACGCCGCGTCCCGCTGCCGGCTGACCTCCTCGCGCAGCTGGTCCGCCCGCGCCGACAACCGGTCGGTCTGACTCTCCCGCTCCTTGATCTGCGCCACCAGCCCCGAACGCGCCTGGGCGCGCCCCGGCTCGTCCGCCATCGTCTGGCGGTACGCCACCGCGAACAGGAAACCCAGCACCACCACCACAACCAGGCCGACCGACCGCGCCGCCCAGCCCCGGGGCGCGTCCGGAGACGACCCACGCCGGCGCGCGGCGGCCGCGTCCGCGTACCCCGGGTCCAGCGGGTTGCGGAACAACTCGGTGAGGAAGTCCGGCGCGTACACCCGATCCGGGCGGGGCCGCGGCGGCGGCGTCGCGCTCACGCGGCCGCGTCCCGGCCACGCGCCCCGCGCACCAGCCGCGACGCCTGCACCACGTACATCGCGCCGGCCACCCAGTAGAGCACCAGCCCCCACCAGGCCAATCCCCAGCCGATCGCGGCCGTGGCCGTCGCCGCCGCGCTCCACTCGGTGGCCAGCAACAGCACCGGGAACGCCGCGAGCAGCAGGAACGTGGCGGTCTTGCCCACGTAGTGCACCGGCGGCGGCCCGTACCCGAAGCGGCGCAGCACCGCCAGCGAACCGAGTAGCAGCAGCTCCCGGGCCAGCAGCGCCGCCGTGAACTGCCACGGCACCAACTCGCGGGCGGTGAAGGCCAGCAGCGTGGCGAGGATGTAGAGCCGGTCGGCGAGTGGGTCGAGCAGCTCACCGAGCCGGCTCACCTGCCGCAGTCGGCGGGCGATCCAACCGTCGACCCAGTCGGTGGTGCCGCCGATGGCCAGCACCACGACCGCCGCGACGTCCGCCCGGGCGACCAGGAAGAGATAGAGGAACAGGGGTACGCCCAGCAGCCGCCCGAAGCTGATCAGGTTGGGCAGGGTGAGCACCTGGTCGCCGGGCGCCTGCTCGCCGGTGTCCCGCGGGTGCTCTGCCTGAGCCGGCCGACGCGACACCGAACCTCCTTCACGGCACGCCCCGACGCCAGGCCGAGATCGGGCGCGGCGGAGGTCGTACGCGCTGTCGGGCCGGCGGTCACCGGCTCCCCTGCGGCCCCGGGACGGGACCTCTGTCCTGATACGGCCCGCGATCACCGAGATCGCGGGCCGGTTAAGTGCGCTGCCACTATATCGGGCTCTCGTCGGCGGATCGGCCGCTGTGCGGCGTCGTTGCGGTGCGGTGGTGGTGTGGTGTGGATCACCACCGCACCGCGAGAGCGTCCTAGGACACTAGTGGAAGACGTCAGGCCGTCTGGACCGCTGCCGGGTCGGTCTGCTGCTCCGGCACCGTCTGCGTCGCCGCTCGGCCGAACGCCAACAGGGACACCAACAGGTCGTGCTGCGTCCGGGGCGGCATCCTGTCCAACACGGCCTGCACCGCGCGCTGGCGTCGCTCCGCCAACTCCCGCAACAGCGTCAACGCGGCAGCGGTGGGCACCAACCGCACCTCCCGCCGGTCCCGCGGATCCGCCACGCGACGCAACAGGCCGGTCGCCTCCAACCGGTCGCACAGTCGGCTGGCCGAGGAGGGCACCACATCCAGCAACTCCGCCAGCCCGTTGACATTGGTCTCCGGGCGGCCACTGATCAGCATCAGCACCCGCAACTGCGTCGGTGGCACCTGATGCCGCGACGCCGCCGAGTCGAGTACGGCGATCAGCGTCTCTGCGGCCGCGTTGATCGCCGCGGCGAGATCCGCCGGTCGCTCCACCCGATGTCCCCTGCCGTCGTCGCGCTGGTGCCCGCCCGGGACGGTGGCGGCGACTCTCATCCGCCATCCCGCCCACGCGGACCATGCCAGTCGAGGCAGACGACGACGGCGTCGTCGCGCAAATCGGAATCCGCGTGGTAGGCGTGTAGTTCGCGCATCACCGTACCAACCGCCTCGGTCGCCGGCTGCAACCGAGTGGCGCGCAGCGAACGAGCCATCATTCGCTGCCCGTACGGCTCCCGCCCCGCCGGCTCGGCCGCCCACACCCCGTCGCTGACCACGAAGACCCGGTCACCCGGCGCGAGCTGGAACTCCTGCAACTCGTACCGGGTCTCGGCGAACATGCCCAGCGGCAACTGCTGATCCAGCGTCATCGGCTCGACGGTCCCGCCGCGCATCCGCAACAGGTGCGGCGAACCGGCGTCGACCGCCCGTACCCGCCCGGTGGCGATGTCCAGCTCCAGCAGCAACGTGGCCACGTGCCGACGGCCCCGGTGCTGGTAGTAGACCGTGTCCGAGGCCAGCTCCGCCTGCTCCACGAGGCCGCCGTCGGAGCGGCGGGCGTTGCGCATGGCGTTGACGGTGACCGCCGTCAGCAGCGACGCGGCCAGGCCGTTGCCCTCGCCGTTGAGCACCGTCAACGTGAGCCGTTCCCCGTCCAACGACCAGTCGAAGTGGTCTCCGCCGACGGTGTACGCCGGTTCCAACTGCCCGGCCAGGTGGAACGAGCGGTGTGCCACGCTGCGTCCGGGTAGCAGGTCCCACTGCATCTCGGCGGCCATGCTGAGCCGCTCCCGACGGCGGGCCCGGCGGTACCGGTCGGTCTCCCGGTCCGCGGCCCGCATCGCCACCGCCAGGTCACCGGCGATGTCGGTGGCACGGCCGGTGACCGCCGGGCCGGGCACGGTCGGCAGCTCGATGAGCAGCACGCCGAGGCGCTCCCCCCACACCGTCAGGGGCAGGTAGAGCCGGCAGGCGCCGTCCTCGAGACCGTCGCGCACCGGCTGCTGGCTGGAGAAGCAGCGCTGCGCCACGGTGTGCCGGGCCAGGGCTCCGGCCGCCGGCAGGTCCGGGTCCAGCACGGGCCAGAGCCCGCTGATCCGGTAGTCGGCGACGAACACGTCGGTGCGCACCGCGCCCAACGCCGCCCGGATCGCCCGGTCCGCCGCCTCCGCCAACTGGTCGGGCGCGGCTTCGCGCAGCGCGCGCGACACCCCGTCCGGCGCGTCCACCATGCTTGGTCGTCCCTCCAAAACTTGCTACAGGGCAAGCATCATACGGAGACCCCCGGACGACCCGTCGTCGCGGGTCAGTCGGCGCCGCGCGTCGCCAGGACGCCGTGGAAGGCGTCCGGCACATCGACCGGCACGTCGGCGGGCCGCCAGCGGTTGACCGGGACGATTCCGTCCGACGTCGGCGTCCACCGGCCCAGCAGCGGCGCGAACGCCGCCGGAGGTCGCATCCGGAACGCCGGCCCCATCATCGCCAACGCCTGCGGGTGGGCGGCCAGCTCCTCGGTGTCGAAGTCCACGGCCAGCAGGCTGCCCGGCGCCGCCGCCGCGTACAGCTCGTCGAGGGTGCGCGTCAGCGTGTCGTCGTCGAGGAACGCGGCGAGCCCGAGGAAGACCACCCCCACCGGCCGTCGCCCCCATCCGGGTACGAAGCGGTGCAGCTGGGCCGGGTCGATGGTACCGATGTCGGTGGCGTCGCCATAGCCGTAGCCCGCCCGGTCGCTGCCGGCGAGGATCCGCTGGCCCAGCCGGATGGTCACCGGGTCGACGTCGGTGTAGAGCACGGTGGCCTCGGAAGCGACCTCGTGCACGTTGCCCATCGTGGGCACGCCCGCCCCGAAGACCAGGAACCCGTCCACGCCCTGCTCGACGATCGCCCGCACCGCCCGGCCGAGAAACGCCCGCAGCTCCCCGAAGACCGGCGCGCACGGCCCGTACGCCTGCTCGAAGGCGGTCGCGGCGGCCACGTCGACGCCGAAGTGGTGCTCCCCACCGAGCCAGTAGTCGATCATGCGAGCGGTGCTCGGCTCGTCCGGTTCACCCATCGACGACGCTCCTCCCCTCGGGTCGTCGCCAGCGTACTGACCGGTGACCGAGCGGCGGTATTGCTCCGCCGCGCCGCCACGCCCGCGATACTGGCCCGGCGGGGGGTGGGGCGGTGAACGCGGCGGACAGCGCGGCGGTGGTGGTCGGCGTGGACGGCTCGCAGCCGTCCCTGCGGGCCGTGCGCCTGGCCGCCGCCGAGGCGGTCCGCCGGCACCGGCCGCTGCGCGCGGTGCACGGTTTCATCTGGCCGCTGCTACGAGTGCCCGTGGCGCCTCCGCCCGGCGCGCCGCCGGGCGCCGGGCTACGCGAGCGGGCACAGGAGCTGGTCGCCGCCGCCGTGGCCGAGGCCGAGGCGACCACACCCGGGCTGACGGTCACCGGGGAGATCATCGACGGCGAGGCCGCCGCGGTGCTGGTGGGCGAGTCCCCGACCGCCGCGCTCATCGTGCTCGGCGACCGGGGACTGGGCGGCTTCTCCGCGCTCGTCGTCGGCTCGGTGGCGGTGCAGGTCAGCGCGTACGCCGACTGCCCGGTGCTGGTCGTCCGCGGCGAGCAACGCCCCGACGGCCCGGTGGTGGTGGGGCTGGACGGCTCACCGGCGTCGCTGCTCGCCGCCGACGTCGCCGCCGAGGCCGCGGTGGCGCGCGGCGTGCCGCTGCGCGCGGTGCACGCCTACCGGCACCCCGGCAGCGGCGGTCCCGGCGACATGCAACCCCTGGCGTACGACGAGGCGCGGTTGCACGGCGAGCAGGAGCGACTGCTCGGCGGCTGGCTGCACGGGCTGACCGACCGTCATCCGGGGTTGCGCCTGACGTACCGGGCGACCCGCGGACGCGCCAGCGCCGTGCTCGACGAGGCGTCCGGTGACGCCCAACTGCTGGTCGTCGGGGGGCAGGGGCGCGGCGAGGTGACCGGGTTGCTGCTGGGGTCGGTGAGCCAGTCGGCGCTGCACCACGCCCGTTGCCCGGTCGAGGTGGTGCGCGACCCCCGCTGACGCCCCGGGGTTGGTCGGCCGCCCAACGGGTAGACGGCCGCGGTACGCCAACGGCGACGAAGGAGGCAGCAGATGCCAGGACCACGGCCGGGCAGCAACGCGTACGACAAGCAGCGGGCGCGCCTGCGCAACGCGATCGACGACTCCGGACGCCGGGTACCCGACGGCAAGGCCAACCAGGTCGCCAACCGGATCCTGCAGGAGGATCGCGGCCAACGGGGCGTCGTCCGCGGTGAGCGCACGTACGGTCCCAAGAGCGAACGCGAACCGGGCGACCCGAAGTGAGGGGGGTCGACCTGGCCGACGGCGCGATCGCCGGCGCGGTCGGCAGCACCGCGCTGAACGTGGTCGGCTACCTCGACATCGCGCTGCGGGCACGGCCGGCGAGCAGTACGCCGGAGCAGACCGTCGACAAGCTGGCCCACCTCGCGCACGTGGACCTGGGACCGGAGCCCCGGGCGGCCACCCGCCGCTCGGGGCTCGGGCCCCTGATCGGTTACGGGCTGGGCATCGCCGCCGGCATGGCGTTCGCCCTCTACGCCGGGGGCCGACGGCAGCCGTTGCCGATGGCCACCGGTGTGCTCGGCGCCGGCGTCATGGCGATGACCGACGGGTCCATCACGGTGCTGGGCATCAGCGATCCCCGTACCTGGCGGCGCTCGGACTGGATCTCCGACATCATTCCGCACGTGGCGTACGGGCTGACGGCCGCCGCCACCTGGAACAGGTTGCGACGGCCGTCAGGTAACGGTCGTTAGGCGCGGGTGTCGCTGTCGTCCTCGGCGACCGGCTCACCCGCCGGGCCGTACGGGGACACCTGCCCCTTGGGCACCGGCCGGCCGGCGTCCCCGCGCGACGAGCCACGGTTGAGCGGATGACCCGACGGCCCGGGCCCCTTGCTGTCCTGGCTGGTCGCTCCCTTGGCGTTACGCCGGAACTCCTCCTGCTGCGGGTTCACCACGAGCGTCTCCCTCCCGGTACGGCAGCCGGCATCGACCGCCTCCACCGGCCGCATACCCGTCGGATCCGGCCACATTCCGGTCCTGGCGGGCGTCGGGAGGGCTAGCCGGGCGTGCGGCGGGTACCCCGGTGGTGTGGGTGACGATCGAGCGGTGGTGCGGGTCCTGCTGGACCGGCGTGGCGACACGTACGCCGAGGAGGCCGGCATCCGGCTGGCCGACCGTCCGGGCCCGCTGTACCAGCTACTGGTGCTGGCCACCCTGCTGAGCACCCGGATCCGGGCCTGCGTCGCGGTGGACGCGGCGCGGGAGCTGTTCGCGGCCGGCTACCGCACCCCGCAGTCGATGGAGGCGGCGAGCTGGCAGCAGCGGGTCGACGCGCTGGGGCGTGGTCACTACCGCCGCTACGACGAACGCACCGCCACCATGCTGGGCACCGGTGCCCGGCTGTGTCTGGACCGGTGGCACGGCGACCTGCGTCGGCTGCACCGCGACGCCCAGGGCGATCCGGCGGGGCTGCGTCGCCGGCTCACCGAGTTCCCCGGCATCGGGCCCACGGGCGCGGACATCTACCTGCGCGAGGCGCAGACGGTCTGGTCCGACGTGCGCCCGTACGCCGACCGTCGGGCCCTCGCCGGCGCGAAGCGGTTGGGCCTGCCGGGCTCACCGGACCGGCTGGCCTCCCTGGTCGACGAACCGGAGTTCGGTCGGCTCGCCTCGGCGCTGGTACGGGTGGCGCTCGGCGAGGAGTCCGCCGGTGAGGTCGCCCGCGTCGCCGCCGGCTGAGCCGCTCACTTGACGGTCTTGTCCCCCGGTCGGGTCAGGTGCCACACCAGCAGCGCGGCGAGCAGCGCCAGGACGATGACGCCACCGGAGATGCCACGGCCCTCCTCGGGGCTGCGGCCGGTGCTGCCGAAATAGATCACCGCGAGGCCGGCGAGGACGGTGACGAACGTACGTAACCCTCGGTCCTTCACGTACCGCACCGTAGGCGTGCCCCGACCGCCCGGTGTCGTTTCGCGCAGTTTGTCCCTCTTTTGGGTATCCACTCATCGCTCGGTGACGAAGCCACGCAGCCGTACCCGCCGCACCGCCCGGTCGGCGACCTCCACCACCTCGATGGTCAACCCGGGCAGCCGCACCGTCTCGCCGGGAGACCCCGGCAGGTGCCGCAACCGGGACAGCACCAGCCCCGCGATCGTCGTGTACTCCCGGGACAGCGGGAAGCTCAGCCGCACCCCCACGTCGGGCAGATCGTGCAGGGGGAAGTCACCGGGCACCAGCAGTGACCCGTCCGACTCCCGGACCACACCGCGCACGTCGCGGTCGGTCTCGTCGTACAGCTCGCCGACGACCTCGGCCAGCAGGTCCTCCAGCGTGACGATGCCGTCGATGCCGCCGTGCTCGTCCACGACGAGGGCTATCTGCTGGTGTTCCTGACGTAGGCAGCGCAGCGCGTCGGCGACCGGCAGGGTGACCGGCAGCAGTAGTGGCGGCCGGGCCCGCTCCCCCACCGTGCCGGTCTCGGCCCGGACCAGGTCGCGGATGTGCACCACGCCGACCACCTCGTCGAGGCCGCCCGGGCCGGTGACCGGAGCACGGGACCGGCCGGCGGCGCCGAGCAGACGAATTCCCTCGTGGGCGGGCAGGTCGGCCGGCAACGTGGTCACCTCCCGCCGGGCCACCAGGATCTCCCGCAGCGTCCGACCGGCGATGTCGAACGCGCCGGTCAGGATCTCCCGCTGCTGCGCCGACAGTCCCCGCTGCGTGGCCAGCATCTCCCGCAGCTCCTCCTCGGTGGTCTCCTCACGGCTGGCCCGTGGGTTCCCGCCGGCCAGCCGGACCGCCACGTCGGTCGTCGAGCTGAGCAACCACACCGCCGGGCGGGACACCCGGGCGAGCAGGTCCAGTGGGCCGGCGCTGAGCAGCGCCCACCGCTCGGCGCGCTGCATGGCCAGCCGCTTCGGCGCCAACTCGCCCACCACCAGCGTGACGAAGGTGAGGGCCACCGTCACCAGCAGCACCGCGACCGGACGGGCCGCCGCGCCGAGGAAACCCAACGGGCCGACCAGCGGCTGGGCGAGGGACACGGCGGCCGCCGCCGAGGCGAGGAATCCGGCCAGGGTGATGCCGAGCTGGATGGTGGCCAGATAACGGTTCGGGTCCCGGGACAGCCGTACCAGCCGCTCGCCGGCCCGGCTGCGCCGACCCAACCGTCGCAACTGCCCCTCGCGCAGCGTCACCAACGCCATCTCACTACCGGACAGCGCGGCGTTGACCAGCACCAGGACGGCGACCAGCGCCAACTGCCCCAGCTGACCGCCCACCACGCACCCCCGTCGACCGCCTTCCGTCACTCAACCGCAGCGCGGCCGGCCGCGGGCCCGGTTTCCGGCTGTCGGCGCTCAGTCGACCTCCAGGTCGTCCAGCGAGATGGAGTGCGTCATCAACCACCGGGCCAGCGCCGTCATGCCGAACAGCCACAGCGGCACCGACTCGGTGGGCCCGTTCGTCGCGTAGATGGCGAACCGCAGGTCCGGGGCGCGGTACGCCTCGATCCGCCACTGGTGCTGCCGGTCCCGCCAGACCGCCGAAGGGTCCATGGCGTCACCCTAGGTGACCGCCGATGCTCCGGGGCCTTAACCCGGCACCACGGCGACGCCGAGCAGAGGGCCGCGCCGGGGACAGGGACAGCTCGGTCATCCATCCACCCTCGCAGCCCACCGCAATGCCGTCCGCCCCTGGATCCTGGCGGTGACGCGCTCAGGTGACGCGCTCAGGTGACGACGACCCGCGCGTCGTCGGGCAGCCGACGGGTCGCACCACGCCGGTCCAGCAGTTCCAGCAGCGGCACGGCCACCCGTCGGGTGGTGTCCAGCGCCTGCCGGGCCGCCGACAGGGTGAACGGTTGGGGCAGGCCGGCGAGGACGGTGACCGCCGCGTCGAGCGCGTCGGGCAGCAGCACCACGGTGTCGGCCAGCCGCAGCAGCGCGCCGGCGCGCACCGCCGCGCCGATCTCCCGGGGCCCCAGGCCCAGTTCGACGAGACGGTCCGCCTCCGGGGCGCGAAACGGCCGGTCGGCGTACTCGGCGCGAACGCGCTGCACGGCCCGCGCCACCGGCTCGGGCAGGGTGTCGACGGCGGCCGTGCCGATCCGGCCACCGTGCACCCGTAGCGGCGGACGCACCAGCGCCTCGACCAGCGCCCGGTCGGGCAGGGCGAGGCGTTGCCGCAGCGCGTCCACCGGCATGCCCGCCTCCAGCGGGTGCTCCCGGGCGTAGCGGGTGACCTCCTCGGTCACCTGGTCGCCGAGCTGCCGCCAGTGTCCCGGATCGGCCAGCCAGTCACCGGCCACCGGTGTGGCCTGCACCGGCACACCCATGCGCCGCAGCGCGCCGACCCGGACCAGGCGACGGCGGCGCAGCTCGCCGGCCAGGTCGGGGCGACCGTCCAGCTCGGCGAGGACCGCCGCGCGGGCGGCCGCCGCGCCACGGCGGGACAGTGGCGGCGGCGCGACGTCGAGGACCCGTACGCCACCGGCGACGTGATGACGGCCGGGATCACGCAGCAGCGCCCGGTCGCCGACCAGCAACGGCAGCGGGCGGGCCAACCGGAGCCGGACGGTGTCCACGCCGAGCGGCCGGACCCGCACCGGCACGGCCGCCGACCCGACGTGCAGGGTGAGGGTGGCCGGCAGGTCGGCGGCCGGGTCACCGGTGAGCCGGACGTCGACGAGGTCGGTGCGGTGGAACCGCCCCGGGGTGAGCAGCGCGTCGCCGCGGCCGAGCCGGTCGCGGGGCGTACCCCGCAGGTTGACCGCCACCCGGGCCACGGCCGACGCCTCCGGTCGGGCCTCGCCCAGGCAGTGCAGGCCGCGGACCCGGACCGGTTCGTCGACGCCGGCCAGTTCCAGGGTGTCCCCGACCCGCAGCCGGCCGGCGCCAAGCGTTCCGGTGACGACGGTGCCGCTGCCCCGCACGGTGAAGCTGCGGTCCACCCAGAGGCGCACGGGTGCGTCCGCGACGGGGTCGGGCAGCCGCGCGACGAGCCGGTCCAGCGCGGCCCGCAACTGCGGCAGCCCGGCACCGGTCAACCCGCTGACCGCCACCGTCTCCACCGGGCCGAGGCTGCTCGCCGCGATCTCGGCCCGGGCGCGCTCCGTCGCCGGCCGCGGGTCGGCGAGGTCCGCGCGGGTCACCACCAGCAGGCCGTACCCGACGCCAAGCGCGTCGAGCGCGGCCAGGTGCTCCGCGGACTGCGGCATCCACCCCTCGTCGGCGGCGACCACGATCAGCGCGGCCGGCACCGGGCCGACTCCCGCGAGCATGTTCGGCACGAACCGCTCGTGCCCGGGTACGTCGACGAAGGCGATCGTGCCGCCGGACGGCAACGTCGTCCAGGCGAACCCCAGGTCGATGGTCATGCCCCGACGGCGTTCCTCGGCCCACCGGTCGGGTTCCATCCCGGTCAACGCCCGGACCAAGGTCGACTTGCCGTGGTCGACGTGCCCGGCGGTGGCGACGACGAACATGCTCAGTCGTCCCCGGGTACCCGCAGCACGGCGGCCAGGACCGTGTCGTCGGCGTCGACGGGGACGCACCGCAGGTCGAGCAGGAGTCGGCCCCGCACCACCCGACCCAGCACCGGCTGGTCTCCGGTGCGCAGCGGCACGGCGTACCGCTCGGGCAGGCTCAGCGCCCACGATTCCAGCTCGACACCGGGAGCGCCGCCACCGCCGACCACTGCGACCGCCTCCACGACCTCCGCCTTGCGTCCGTCCGCGCCGAGCCGGTCGCGCAGCAGCTCCACCCGGCGGCGTAGGACGGCCGGATCGGCGTGCAGCGCGGTCCGCGTCGGGGTGTCCGGCCGGTGCAGCGTGGCGGCCAACGCCGCGAGGGTGAGCTTGTCGACGCGCAGCGCGCGGGCCAGCGGGTGGCGGCGTAGGCGTTCGACGAGCGCGGCGTCGCCGAGCAGCAGGCCGGCCTGCGGGCCGCCGAGCAGTTTGTCGCCGCTCGCCGTGACCAGGGCCGCGCCGGCGCGCAGGGTGCTGGCCGCGTCCGGCTCGTCGGGCAGCAGCGGATCCGGTGCGAGCAGCCCGGAGCCGATGTCGGCGACCACCGGCACGTCGAGGGTGGCCAGTTGGCGCACCGGCACGGCCGAGGTGAAGCCGGTGACCTGGAAGTTCGACGGGTGCACCTTCAGCACGAACCCGGTCTGCGGGCCGACGGCGGCGGCGTAGTCGTCGAGCATCGTGCGGTTGGTGGTGCCCACCTCGCGCAGTCGCGCGCCGGTGCTCTCCAGCAGGTCCGGTAGGCGGAAGCCGTCGCCGATCTCGACGAGTTCGCCGCGGCTGACCACGATCTCCCGGCTGGCGGCCAACGCTGTGGCCGCCAGCACCAGCGCGGCAGCGCCGTTGTTGACCACGTGCACGGCGGCGGCGTCGGGCACGGCGGCGGCGAGCGCGTCGAGGGCATCGCGGCCACGGCGGGCCCGCCGCCCGGTGCTCAGGTCCAGCTCGACGTCGGTGTGCCCGGAGGCCCCGACGACCGCCGCGACGGCGGCCGGCGACAGCGCCGCCCGACCCAGGTTGGTGTGCAGCACAACACCGGTGGCGTTGAGCACCGCGCGGGGACCCGGCGCGGGCAACCCGGCGACGGAGGCGTCCCGCACCTCGTCGGGGGCGATCTCACCACGGCGGGCCCGCGTCTGCGCCTGCACGACGGCGGCCTTGACCCGCTCGCGGCCGAGGGTCGCGATGGCCGCCGCCAGCTTCGGATCGGCGAGGAGGGTGTCGGTGCGGGGCACCCGACGTCGCGGGTCCTCGCTGCCGTCACGCATCACGTCACTCCTGCCGCCGTTGGCGGAGACGGACGGGAATCGAACCCGCCTGGCCCGGGTCCCGGACCACACCGGTTTTGAAGACCGGGAGGGGCACCAGCCGCCTGAACGCCTCCGTCGCACATTCGATCACAACGCCGGTGCGACCGCTCAGTCAGTCGCCGGATCCACCTCGGTCCGCCGGGCGTTCACCCGCTCGCGTTGCGGCACGACGGTGTAGCGGGGGTCGCGGGCGGACGCGACGCCGCCGTAGAAGATGCCGAACCGCGTGGCGACCGAGGCGCCCAGCAGCGCGGCCCCGGACAACGCCCCGACGGCGCGGCTGCGCCGGCCCAGCAGCGCCCCAGCCACCCCGGCGGTGGTCAGCAGCCGACCGGCGCGCAACAGCCGACCCGGCCGACCCGACCGGTAGGGCTCGCTGAGCAGCCCGAGGCGGGTCTCCACGCGGTGCGCGCCGTACAACTCCAGGGCCGCTCCGGCCACCGCCATCCGGCGGGCCGGCCCGGCCTGCGACGGTGGCGCGGCGAGCAGACCGACGCCCGCGCCGCTGGCCAGCGCGCTGCCCGCGAAGATGACCGGCAACTCGGGGTACGCCTCATGCCACGACGGCACCGCCGTGTCGGCGAGCAGGACCCCGGTGTACGTCGCCAGGGCGGGCGCGGTGACGGCGGCGACCAGCCCGGCGGCGTGCCCGGCCGGGGGCAGAGCCCGACCGACCAACCCGAGCGGGCCGCGCCGGGGCAGCCAGCCGGCGGTCTCGGCGATCGCCGCCAACCCGGCGGCCGGCCCGAACGCGCTGAGGATCCAGGTGCCCACCGACATGGGCGAGGTCAGCTTCGCCACCCGCAGCATGTGGTGGAACCGCTCCGGCCGGCCCAGGTCCCGGATGAGGAAGCCCGCGCTGGCGCTGACGGCGCCCAGCGCGGTGACCCGGCCGGCCCGGCGCAGCGCCGGGCGCCGGGTGAGTTGACCTCCGGCGGCCAGCAGCGACGAGCCGGCGGCCAGACCGCCGGTGAACAGGTACGCGGCGATGTCCCACTTCCACACTGGGCCCTTGAGGACGGGCCGGCCGTAGTAGGAGGTGAACTCGGCCTCGGGGACCCGCAGCTCCTCCCCTCCACCGCGACGACCGCGCCGGGAGCGCCGCGCCGCGTTCTCCCGGGGTTGCGGCGTCCGAGCCTCGTGGGGTTGCGGCGTCCGAGCCTCGTGGGCGTGGGCCGGGACGGCCACATCGGTGCCGTCGTCCGCCTGCCGCTGGGCCGGTAGGTCGAGGCTCGCGGCGGCCAGTCGGTCGCGGAACCGGCGGAACCGGTCGCCCACGGGTGGCGTCGCTTCAGTCACGGTCGCCGACCCAGGAACGCGCCGACCGTGACGGCGGCCATCGTCAACGCGGCAAGACCGGCGCGCTTCCACATCGCTGGTAGGTCCCGGGTCGTCACCACCGGGTCCGGTGGCAGCCCGTACACCTCGGGCTCGTCCAACAACAGGAAGAACGCCCCGTCACCACCGACGCCGTCGTCCGGGTCGTGCCCGTACAACCGGGCCTCGGGGACGCCCCGCTCGTGCAGCGTCGCCACCCGCACCGCCGCCCGCTCCCGCAACTGGTCGAGGGGCCCGTACTGAATCGACTCCGTCGGACACGCCTGCGCACACGCCGGCGTCATCCCCACACCCAACCGGTCGTAGCAGAGCGTGCACTTCCACGCCCGACCATCACCCTTACGCTGATCGATCACCCCGTACGGACACGCCGAAATGCAGTACCCACACCCGTTGCAGATGTCCTCCTGCACCACCACCGACCCGAACTCCGTCCGGAACAACGACCCCGTCGGACACACATCCAAACAAGCCGCATGCGTGCAGTGCTTACACACATCCGACATCATCAACCACCGAAAATCCGACCGGCCCTCCGCGCCCGTGCCCCGCCCCGGCGGCTGCGCACCCGGCATACCCAGGAACTGCGGCTGCGCGCCGCCGTCGGCCATGCGCGCGGCGGCCGACGGCGATCCGGGCGGCAGACCCGGTTCGGTGCCGGTCGGCCCGGCCGTGCCGGCGGCGACCGCCGCCGACGCCGCGCTGACCGTCGTACCGGTGGGCGTACCCGCGAACGCCGCGCTGCCATGTCCCGCCGGGCGCGGCTGCTCCACGAACGCCACGTGCCGCCACGAGTTCGCCGTCAACGCACCCGTGTTGTCATACGACATCCCCAGCAGATCCAGACCACTTCCGGGGACGTCGTTCCACTCCTTGCACGCCACCTCACACGCCTTACACCCGATACACACACTCGTATCGGTGAAGAACCCCATCCGCTCCGGCGGGTCCACGTACCCCGCGTCCGGCGCCGGATCGAGCGGCCCGTAGAGGCTGTTCGGGTCAGGAATCACCGCTGCCCTTCCCGTCCTGGTCGGTGGTGACGGCCGGCGGGTGCCCACCCGGGGTGATCCCGGCCCGCCGCTGGTAGTCGGCGACCAGGTCGAGCAGGGCAGGCCCGGTGGGCCGCCGGCCGGGCCGTACGTCGCAGGTACCGACCTTGCTCTCCTGGATGAGGACGTTGGGGTCGAGGGTGATGCCGAACAGGTCGTTGGCCGAGTCGCCGGTCACCAGACCCTCGAACCCGAAGTGGTACGGCAGCCACACCTGGTGGATGACCCGACCGTCCACCCGCAACGGAGTGAGCCGGTCGGTGACCAGCACCTTCGCCTCGATCACCGCCCGACCGCTGACCAGGTGCGCCCACCCGAGGTGCGCCAATCCGATCTCGGCGGCCAACTCCGGCGACACCTCGACGAACATCTCCGGCTGCAACTCGGCGAGGGGTCGTACCGTCCGGCTCATCCCACCTGCGGTGTGGTGCTCGGTGAGCCGGCTGACCGTGAAGATGTACGGGAAGACCTGGCTGTGCTCCTGCGGCGGGCTCGGGTTCACCGAGTTGACCGGGTGCGCGTACGACTTGCGGGTCGGGTTGGCCTGCTGGCGGTAGAGCGGGTTGCGCACCGGCGACTCGACCGGCTCGTAGTGGGTGGGCAGCGGCCCGTCCAGGACGCCGCTGGGCGCGTACAGCCAACCCTTGCCGTCGCCCTGCATGACGAACGGGTCGTCACCGGCGATCCCCTCCGGACCGGACGCGCCGGCCGGCGGCCGGTACGACGGCGGTTTGGTCTTCTCGAAGTCCGGCACGTCGTGGCCGGTCCACTCGGCCTTGTCCGGGTCCCACCAGATGTAGCGCTTGCGCTCGCTCCACGGGTTGCCGTCCGGGTCGGCCGAGGCGCGGTTGTAGAGGATGCGCCGGTTCGCCGGCCACGCCCAGCCCCACTCGGCGGCCACCCAGTCCTGCTCGTGTCGGGACTTGCGGCGGGCGGCCTGATTGACCCCGTCGGCGTACACGCCCGTGTAGATCCAGCAGCCGACGGCCGTGGAGCCGTCATCGCGGGCCTCGGCGAAACTGGACAGCGGTTGGCCGGTGGTCACGTCGTACCCGTTGATCTCGCGCAGCACCGACTCGGCGCTGGGCTCCGCGTGCGGACCGTGGGTGGGGTAGTCCCAGGTGAGGTCGAGCAGCGCCCGGTCGCGCGGCAGCGACGAACCGGCCAGCTTCTCCCGCAGCCGGCGGCCCAGGTGGTAGAAGAACCACAGCTCGGAGCGGGCGTCGCCCGGCGGCTCGACGGCCTTTTCCCGCCACTGCAACAGGCGCTGGGTCTGCGTGAAGGTGCCCTCCTTCTCCACGTGCGACGCGGCCGGCAGGAAGAAGACCTCGGTGCGGCACTCCTCGGGCACGATCTCGCCGGTGGCCACCTCGGGGCCGTTCTTCCAGAAGGTCGCGCTCTCGATCATGAACAGGTCCCGCACGACGAGCCAGTCGAGGTTCGCCATGCCGAGCCGCTGCGCCCGGCCGTGCGCGGACCCGACGGCCGGGTTCTGGCCGAGCAGGAAGTACCCCTTGGTCTTCCCGTCGATCATGTTGAGGACCTGCTGGTAGGTGCCGTGGTCCCCGGTCATCCGGGGCAGGTAGCCGTAGCCGAAGTCGTTCTCCGGCGTCGCGGCGTCCCCCCAGTACGCCTTGAGCAGGCTGGCCGCGAACGACCGGGCATTGCCCCAGAAGCCCTTCTGCCCGGGGTGCCGGATGCTGTCCACCCACTCCTCGAAGGTGGGGTGGTCGGCGTGGTGGGGCATGGGCAGGTAGCCGGGCAGCAGGTTGAACAGGGTCGGGATGTCCGTGGAGCCCTGGATGCTGGCGTGCCCGCGCAGCGCCATGACCCCGCCCCCGGGCCGACCCATGTTGCCCAGCAGGAGCTGGATGATCGCCCCGGCGCGGATGTACTGCACACCCACGCTGTGCTGCGTCCAGCCCACCGAGTAGATGAGCATCCCGGTGCGTTCCCGGCCGGAGTTCGCGGTCCACTCCCGGGCCAGTTCCAGGAACTTGTCCTGCGGGATGCCGCAGACCCGCTCCACCATCTCCGGCGTGTAGCGGGCGTAGTGCCGCTTGAGGATCTGGTAGACGCAGCGGGGGTGCTGCAACGTCTCGTCCCGCTGGGTCTGCCCACCCACCCCCGCGCCGTGCGACTCGTGCTCCAACCCGGCCGCGGTGTCCCGCTCCTTCGCGGTGTGTCCACTGCCCGAGGAGTCCTCGTGCCCCTCGTACTGCCAGCTGTCCTGCACGTAGCTGCCGGTCTCGGGATCGAAGCCGGAGAAGAACCCGTCGCCGTCCTCGGTGTCGCTGAACCGGTCGCTGACGATCGTCGCCGCGTTGGTGTAGGCGAGGACGTACTCGCGGAAGTCCAGCTCGTTGTCGAGGATGTAGCGGATCACCCCACCCAGCAGCGCGATGTCCGTCCCCGCCCGAATCGGCAGGTACGAGTCCGCCACCGCGCTGGTCCGGGTGAACCGCGGGTCGACGTGGAACACCTTCGCGCCGCGACGCTTGGCCTCCATCACCCACTGGAACCCGACCGGATGTGCTTCGGCCATGTTGGAGCCCTGGATGACGATGACGTCAGCGTTGGCGATGTCCTGCTGGAAGTCCGTCGCACCGCCACGACCGAAGCTGGCCCCCAGACCGGGGACGGTGGCGGAGTGTCAAATACGCGCCTGGTTCTCGATCTGCAACGCCCCCATCGCGGTGAACAACTTCTTGATGAGGTAGTTCTCCTCGTTGTCCAGCGTCGCCCCACCCAGACTGGAGATCCCCAGCGTCCGGTTGAGCGGCCGGCCCTCGGCGTCGCGGTCCTCCCAGGTCTCCGCACGGGCCGCGAGGATCCGATCGGCGATCATGTCGACGGCCGTGTCGAGGTCGAGGTCTTCCCACTGCGTCGAGTAGGGCCGGCGGTAACGGACCGTCGTCTGGCGCAGCGGACTCGTCACGAGGCTCTTGCTGGCCGCACCCTTGGGACACAACCGGCCCCGCGAGATCGGACTGTCCGGATCACCCTCGATCTGCGTGACCTGGCCATCCGCGACGAACACCCGCTGACCACACCCCACCGCGCAGTACGGACACACCGACCGCGCCACACTCTCAGCGGTCTCGGTGCGGGCGGTCAGAGCGGCCGACCGCGCCGACTTCGCCGCGGCGCCCCGACCCAACGGGTCCGTGCCGGTGAGCTGGCGATACACCGGCCAACCCTCGATGAACGTCCGTAGACCCATCCCCGACACCTCCCTGCCCGTGAGCTCGCGAGCGAGCGACCTCCCGAACATAGGTCAGATGAGGAGTCTTCGCTAATCGAGCATCCGTCCGTCGCGGGAATGGTCCAACCGGCCCAGGCGCCACGTCAGCGCCGGGACCATCACCGCCGCGGCGACGAGGTGCAGCACGACCAGGGCGGCGGCGGTGGCGGACGCGGCCCCGCAGACAAAGGGCGGGACCAGCGAGATCGCGGTCAGCGCCACGGCCGTCCACAGGAACCGGTCGGCGGGACGCGCGCTGAACCGACCGAGTACGACGGCGAGAACGACACCCACGACCGAGAAGACGCCGGTCACGACCGAGAACCCGGCCAACGGGATCGCCTCGCCACCCTCGGGGATCTCGAAGTCGACACCGGCGGCCCCGGCGAGCGCGGCCGCGAGAGTGGTCGTGACCATCGCCGCGACGGTGGCGGCCAGGCCGACACCGGCGAGCCCGAGGAGCCCATGGTTGGGATGGGTCGGGACCGAGACGCTCACCGCGCACCGCCCGCCGACAGGCGATCCGGTAACCCCAGCCGCGCGAACTGGTCGTCATCGAAGGTGACGACCTCGGTGATCACCCCGCCGGTGACGCGCAGGACGTCGACGGTCAACGGCAGGTACGCGCCCTCCGCCTCCCGCCAGTGGTAGAACGCGACGGCGGGCTGCCGGTTCACCGAGGTGGCGACGCCGCGCAGGCCCGTCATCCCGTCGAAACCGTCCGCGATCCAGTCGTTCACCACCGCGTCCCGGCCCACCCGCAGACCCGGCGTCGGCGGCATCGAACAGCGCACGTCCGCGCGCAACATCGCGGTGAGCCGGCCGATGTCCGTGGCGACGCTCGCCTCGGTGAAGTGCCGCACCAGCTCACGCGTTCCGACGTCCTGCTCACCGCTGGTCCAGTCCTGCCGCTCGGCGGGCAGGTGCTCGCGCATGCCGGCCCGGGCCCGCTGCAGGGCGCTGTTCACCGAGTTGACCGAATCCCCGAGCAGCTCGGCGACGTCCTTCGCGGGCCAGCCGAGCACGTCCCGCAGGATCAACACGGCCCGGGGGCGCGGCGAGAGGTGCTGGACCGCCACCACGTACGCCAACTCGATCGTCTCCCGCGCGACAGCGACCGCCTCCGGCTCGTCCGCGTCGCCCGCCGGCAACTCGTCGAGCAGCCGGTCCGGGTACGGCTGCAACCACCGCACCTCACCACCCCGGGCCGGCTCCGGGCGGCACCTGGCCAACAGGTCCAGGCAGGCGTTCGTGGCGATCCGGTACAACCAGGCCCGCACCGTCGACCGGCCCTCGAACGTCTCCCGCCGCCGCCAGGCCCGCAGGAACGTCTCCTGCACGGTGTCCTCGGCGTCCTCGAACGACCCGAGCATCCGGTAGCAGTGCACATGCAACTCCCGCCGGTGCCGCTGCGCCAACCCCGCGAAGGTGGTCTCGTCGGCCTCGGCCAGAGCGCCCGCGCCCTCGCTCCGCGTGTCCGTACCCATCACGTCATGCTCCCGTCTCGTCGTGTCCCAGCACACCTATGACGGGTCCGGGCACGAGAACTCATCACCCCGCACCGACCGCGCGTCCGGACGTACCTTGGCGACACCCGCACCGACGGGAGTTACCCTGACACCATGCAGGCCGTCTCGCCCTCCGCGACCGGCGTGGCCTTCCTGGCCCGCCCGGGTCGCCCGGCCGTCGTGGCACGCACGCTCACCGAGCTGGCCGGCCCCACCCGGGGCGTCGTCGAACTGCCGGTGCGGTTGATGTGGAACGCCGAGCGCACCTTCGACCTCGGCGACCCCGACCAGCTCCTCTGGATGTACGAGAACGTGCTGCGCGAGACGGCCAGCGCCGACGACCTGCGCACCCTCATCAACGGGCGCACGCTGCGGCGGGTGTGGCGGCTGCTCAACCTGCCCCGGGGCGTCCGCCTGGCCTGGGAGAGCCGGCACCGCGGCCTGCGCGCGGCGTGATCGCACCACACCTGCACGACTTCTACCGGGAGGTGGCCCGGGTGGCGTTGACCGCCGCCGGGCCGTACCGGTTCGTGCTCGGCGGCGGGGTGGCCTGGGCCGCGCACGGCCTGGTGGCCCGGCCCACCGAGGACGTGGACCTCTTCGCCGACGTGGAGGGCGCCGCCGCCGCGGCCTCCGCCGGGGTACGCGCCGCGCTGGAGCGCGCCGGGTTCACCGTCACCGACGCCGACCCGGACAGCGACCTGGCCGACCTGTTCGACGGGTACGGCCGGGACATGAAGGACTTCGTGGTGAGCCGCGACGGACGGCAGATCCGGCTCAGCCTGGCCCGACTCGATCGACAGCAGAGCCCGGTGGTGATGGATCTCGGCCCGGTGATGGACGTCCGCGACCTGGTCGCCAACAAGATCGCGGCACTGGTCAACCGGCGGGAGGTCCGCGACTTCATCGACGTCGCGGCGGCGCTCGAGCACTACGACGTGACGCAACTGCTGGTGCTGGCCCGGCAGGTCGACCCCGCGCTCGACCCGGACGACGTCCGCGCCGCCGGACGCTACCTCGACCGGCTGTCCGACACCCGTTTCGGCCGCTACGGCCTGAGCCCGGATGACGTCGCGCGGGTACGCCGACGCTTCACCGCCTGGCCCCGTTGAGACCCGGTCCTCGGCGTCACTCCGTCGGTCGGCCGCCGGTGACCCCAGGATCTCGCCCTACCCGGCGTCGTCCTGCGGAAACCGGGGCTCACGTGGCGGGAGTGACAGGGGCTCGTTATGGTGCGCGAGGCGCTCACGAGGCGCGTCAACCCCCATCGAAGGGCATGTCATGACCCCTGGTTCCGGTCCGTCGCGTCGCCAGGTGCTCGCGGTCGCCGCCGCGGCGGCGACCGCCCCGCTGATCGCCGCCACCCCCGCCCAGGCGGCCCGCCCCTCCGGGCCGCGCACCTGGGACCTCACGCTGCTGGGCACGTCGGACACCCACGGCAACGTCTACAACTGGGACTACTACCGGGACGCCGAGTACGACGACAGCAAGCACAACGACGTCGGCGTCGCGAAGCTGGCCACCCTGATCAACCAGATCCGCCGCGAGCGGCGCGGCAAGGCCACGCTCGTGCTCGACGCCGGCGACACCATCCAGGGCACTCCCCTGGCGACGTACTACGCCAAGCAGGAGCCCATCACGGCCACCGGCGAGAAGCACCCGATGGCCCGGGCGATGAACGTCATCGACTACGACGCCGTGACCCTGGGCAACCACGAGTTCAACTACGGCCTGCCGCTGTTGGACCTGTGGATCCGCCAGCTCGGCTTCCCGGCCCTCGCCGCGAACGCGGTCAACGCGAAGACGGGCAAGCCGGCCTTCCTGCCGTACGTCATCAAGAAGGTCTCCCTCGGCTTCGCCGCGCCGACCCTGCGGGTCGGCATCCTCGGCCTGACCAACCCGGGCGTCGCCATCTGGGACCGGGGCAACGTCGAGGGCAAGCTGCGCTTCGACGACATGATCGCGACCGCCGCGAAGTGGGTGCCGATCATGCGGGCCCGCGGCGCGGACATCGTGCTGATCTCCGCCCACGGCGGCGACAGCGGCACCTCCAGCTACGGCCCCGAGCTGCCCAACGAGAACCCGATGGCGCTGATCGCCCAGCAGGTGCCCGGGATCGACGCGATCCTCTTCGGGCACGCCCACAACGAGGTCGTCGAGCGGTTCGTCACCAACGAGCGGACCGGCACGCAGGTGCTGCTCTCCGAGCCGTCCAAGTGGGGCCAGCGGCTCACCCGGATGGACTTCACTCTCACCCGCGAGCGTGGCCGTTGGACCATCACCAAGAAGGCCGCCACCATGCTGAACACCAACACGGTCGTCGAGGACCCGAAGGTGCTCGCGGCCGTCCGGGCCCAGCACGCCAAGATCGTGGCGTACGTCAACCAGGTGGTCGCCACGTCCACCGTGGAGCTGTCGGCGGCGGAGTCCCGGTACAAGGACACCCCGATCCTCGACTTCATCAACCACGTGCAGACCGAGGTGGTCGGCGCGGCGCTGACCGGCACCGCGTACGCGGACCTGCCGGTACTGTCGATCGCGGCGCCGTTCAGCCGTACCGCCGTCTTCCCCGCCGGAGACGTCAAGATCCGCGACGTGGCCGGCCTGTACGTGTACGACAACACCCTCGAAGCCGTCGTGCTCAGCGGCGCCGAGGTACGCGCATACCTGGAGTACTCGGCGAAGTTCTTCCGCACCCTCGCGCCGGGCGCTCCGGTCGACCCGGAGCAGATCAGCGACCCGGCCGTGCCGGACTACAACTACGACGTGATCTCCGGCCTGGACTACGACATCGACATCTCCAAGCCGGTCGGCCAGCGCGTCACCCGACTGGTGCTGCCCGGCACCGACACCCCGGTCGCGGACGACGCGCAGTTCGTGGTGGCGGTGAACAACTACCGGCGCAGCGGCGGCGGCAACTTCCCCGGCATCGTGAAGACCCAGGTCTACAACGCGCAGCAGGAGATCCGCCAGCTGCTCATCGACTGGGCCCAGGCCAAGGGGACCATCAACCCGGACGACTTCTTCCAGCCCAACTGGCGTCTCGTCCGCGAGGGGGTGCCGGTCTTCTGACCGTGGCGTGACGGCGGGCCGTGGGTGACGACACCCGCGGCCCGTCCGCGTATGTTCAGCCCTGCACGTTCCAGCGGACCGGGTCCTCGGCGTTCTCCGGCCGGTCCCGCCCGGGATCGGTCTCGGTCAGCGCGACCTGGTCCTCCGGACGGACCGGGGGTGGCAACTCCCCGAACCGGATGTGGCGCAGGAACGCGTACTCGTCGTCGGTGAACGGTTGCTCGACCATCGGCACCCCCTACTCCTTTGTCATTGTCCAACGGCCGGTCCTCGGCGCATCGGTCCGTTGGCTGACAGCTCGTCGACGTTGGATGGACACCGACACACCCTGTAAAGCATCCTAGGATCCTGGTCCATGAGCCACGGAGCCCGGCAGCTCCCGCCGATCTTCCACTAACGGTTGGCGAGGTGTTCAGATTCGCGTGGATTGTCGCCGCAGAAACCGCAAGATCGGCGCGGGCCGGGGGCGGCGCGGGGCGGCGCTTACGAAGGGACGGGCGGGCGGCGCGGGGTTGGTAGCCGGTCCAGTACGGCGAGGGCCGCCCGGATCGGTGGGCGGCGCAGCATGTCGTCGAAGCTCGCCTGCCCCTGACAGAAGCGCACGAACATCCGCCAGCCCGGCGGGGTCGCCAACAGCCCGTGGAACACCTCCGGGCGACGGGTGAACAGGTCGAGCAACCGGAACCCCGCCCGCATCTCGGGCGTCAGGCGCTCGGCGACCGCCCGCTCGTACCCGGCCAGATCCCCGGCGGCAACCGCCGCCCCGGCCAGCTCGCCGGAGCGCAGGGCGAAGCTGATCCCCTCACGGCTCCACGGCTCCAACAGCCCGGCCGCGTCCCCCACGACGAGCACCCGTCCGTTGCGCAACGGCGAGTCCTCCTCGCGACACCGCGTCAGGTGACCCGAATCGTGCGCCGCCGGCAGCCCGGTCAGACCCAACCGGTCGACGAACTGCCGCAGGTACGCACGTGTCCCCTCCCCCGCGCCCCGGCCCGCGATCACGCCGACCGTCAACCGGTCGCCCTTCGGGAACACCCAGGCGTACGAGCCCGGCATCGCCCCCCAGTCCAGCAACAGTCGCCCACGCCAACGCTCCTGCTCGGCGGGCGGCACCGGGATCTCCAGCTCCAGCCCCAGATCCACCTGGCGGTAGCGCACCCCCACGTGCCGGGCGGTCACCCCCGACGAGCCGTCCGCGCCGATCACCGTGCGGGCCGCCAGGGTCGTACCGTCGGCCAGTCGCAGGCGTACCCCCTCGGGATCCTGCTCGATGGCGCGGACCGCGACCTGCTCACGCAGCTGCGCGCCGGCGGCGACCGCCGCCGCGCGCAGGCGGTCGTCGAACTCCTCCCGGCGCACCATGGTCACCACCGGGCTGCCGTTGCGGCGGGTGAACTCCCGCCGGCCGTCGCGGGTGAACGTCACCCGGTCGACCCGGTCGTGCGCCGGCACCTCGATCCGTTCCCGCACGGCGGCCAGGGAGGTGCCGATGAGGCCGCCCCCGCAGGTCTTGTAGCGCGGGTGCGTGGCCCGCTCGACAACCAGGGTACGAACGCCCGCGCGGGCCGCGGCGTGTGCCGCGGAGAGCCCGGCGGGGCCCGCGCCGACGACGACCAGATCCCAGACGATCACCATCGCAGCGTAGGGCGTGCCCGCCCTGCACCGCCCGAACGGGTGGGCATCTTCGGTCGGGCAGGGGGTAACCGATGCTGCGCAACCGTCCGCGTCCGGCGGGTGGTCGAAGGAGGAAATCATGCAGCGGATGGAGCTGTCAGAGGTCGAGCAGCGGGTGTACGAGGCGGTCACCACGCTCGAAGCACGCGGCCAGGTGCCCTATCCGGATCTGATCGCCGAAGGATCCGGGCTGACCGAGGAGCAGGTGCACACTCCGCTGCACCAGCTCACCGAAAAGGGTCTGCTGCACCGCGAGGACTCGCCGATGGCCGGCCTCGACTTCGGCCCCCGGTTCTGCGCCCGTCAGATGGCGTGACCCTGGACGGTTCGCCCCCGCTGGTCGGGGTAGCGGTCAGGAATGCATGATCGACCGTCAACGGGGGGCACGATGAACGCGGCGCGCGAGCCGCAGCCGGTCGACGCGGCCGAGAACCGCCGACGCTGGCAGGCCGTCGGCGTCGGACTGGTCGCCGCGTTCATGACGCTGCTCGACGTGAGCATCGTCAACGTCGCGGTGCCGTCCATCGACCGCGCGCTGAACGCCTCCCCGAGCGACCTGCAGTGGGTCCTCTCCGGGTACGCGCTCACCTTCGGTCTGGTGCTCGTACCGGCCGGCCGCTTCGGAGACTTCCGAGGTCGGCGTAACGCGTTCGTCTTCGGGATCGCGTTGTTCACCCTGACCAGCGCGCTCGCCGGCCTGGCGACCTCACCCACCTGGCTGGTCGCCGCCCGACTGCTCCAGGGCGCCGCCGCCGGCATCATCAACCCACAGGTGATCGGGCTGATCCAACAGTTGTTCCGGGGGCCGGAGCGGGCCCGCCCGTTCGGGCTGCTCGGCGCGACCATCGGCATCTCCACCGCCATCGGGCCACTGCTCGGCGGCCTGCTCATCGCCCTCGGCGGTGAGGAGCACGGATGGCGGTGGGTCTTCTTCGTCAACGTGCCGGTCGGCATCGTCGCGGTGATCCTGGGTTGGCGGCTGCTACCCGGTCGGCCCGACGGGCAACCCGGCCGCCGTCGACTCGACCCGGTCGGTGTGCTGCTGCTCGGCGTCGGCGTGGTGCTGGTCCTGCTGCCCCTCGTGCAGGAGCAGCAGTGGCGTACGCCGTGGAAGTGGGCACTCATCCCGGCCGGCCTCGCGGTGCTGGTCGCCTTCGGCCTGTGGGAACGGTGGTACGCGCGACACCGCGAACCGCTGTTCGATTTGCGCCTGTTCACTTTCCAGTCGTACACACTCGGGTCGCTCATCGCGCTCATCTACTTCGGCGGCTTCACCGCGATCTTCTTCATCTTCACGCTGTTCCTGCAGAACGGGCTCGGCTACAGCGCGCTCGTCGCCGGTCTCGCCATCACGCCGTTCGCGCTCGGGTCCGCCGCCGCGTCCGCTCTCGGAGGACGCATTGTCAACCGGTTCGGCCGACCCCTGGTCGCCATCGGCCTGCTCGCCGTGGTGATCGGGCTGGCTGCCACCGTGCTCGCCCTGCACCTCGCGCCGCACTCCCCGGCGCCCTGGGTCACCGCCGGTCCGCTGCTCGTCGCCGGCATCGGCAGCGGCCTCGTCATCGCCCCCAACCAGACGCTCACCCTCGCCCAGGTGCCCGTCCCCCAGGCGGGCAGCGGAGCGGGAATGCTCCAGACCGGTCAGCGGATCGGCGCCGCCGCCGGCATCGCCGCGGTCGGCTCGATGTTCTTCTCCTCGCTGGCCGACAGTCACGGCGACTGGACAGGAGCTTTCGAGAAGTCGCTGCTGCTCGCCACGGGCATCATCGCGCTCGCGCTGGTGGCGGCGTTGATCGACATCGTCCGCAATCACCACCACTGACGCGATCCGCGGATACGGCGATGGCCGGCACCCGTTGTCGGGGTGCCGGCCATCGGTGGTTCTTAGCTGTTCCAGTTGTGGGCGACCAGG
>NZ_JBNCKS010000058.1:0-40250 GCF_049841635.1 Micromonospora sp. DT44
CCATCCCACGCCGCTTCGCGACGCGGGATGCTGCCGCGTGTCTACGCACGGTTCGATTTTCGAGTTAGGGGAGGGGGGTTATGGGGTGCCAGGGGAGGGGGGAGGAGAGGACCATGGTGCTCGATGGTTGGCCGTAGGGGGCCAGGCGGTCGATGACCGTTTCGAAGTCCCCGATCGAGCCGGCGGCCACCTTGAGCATGCTGCACGCGTCACCGGTGATCCGGTGGATCTCCAGGATCTCCGGCCAGTTGGACACCTCGGGGTCGTGCAGGATGCACCGCGACCCGTAACAGGACATCCGGATCAGGGCGACCACCGTGCGGCCGGCCCGGGTCAGGTCGACGTGGGCGTGGTAGCCGGTAATCACTCCGGTCTCTTCGAGCCGGCGGACCCGCTCGGCGACCGCCGGTGGGGACAGGTGCACCCGGCGGGACAGCTCGCTGAAGGAGAGCCGGGCGTCGGCCTGCAACTCGCGCAGCAGCGCCCAGTCCATGTCGTCCACGCTCGCACCTTACTTTCGTGAACCGGATTCGCCTAGCTGCCTTCCGTTCGCCAGGTCAGGACGGCAAGTGCCGTTGATCTGGCATTCCGTACGCCGATCCCACCGCGAGATCATGACGTCGGTAGTTCGGGGAAGGGAGACGACTGGTGGAATCGACGGAGCGGCGGGCCTCGAACCGCGTCGCCACGGTGCGACCGGTGACCCCGCGACAACGGGCGGCCCGAGCCGCACGCAACGGCGGTGAGCCGACTCTCGAGTTCGCCGACCTGGTGCCGTACGACGCGTACGTGCGTGCCAGCGCGCTGCACCAGTTGCAGCAACCTCTCAGCGACGACCCCGGCGAGATGTCGTTCCTCATGGTCAGCCAGATCATGGAGCTGTACTTCGGGCTGACCTGCCACGAACTGCGCGAGACCCAGCGCCTGCTGCGCGCCGACCGGATCTGGGACGCGCTGGCCCCGCTGCGCCGGGCCACCCTGCACCTGGAGGGGTTGAACGCCGCCTGGCAGGGCCTGCGCTGGATGACCCCGGCCGACTTCAACCGGTTCCGTAACCTGCTCGGCGAGGGCAGCGGCTTCCAGTCCGCCATGTACCGGCACCTCGAGTTCCTGCTCGGGCTGCGCGACCCGGCGCTGATCCGTCCGTTCCGTCGGCAGGCCGAGGTGCACGCCGCCCTCAGCGCGGCGATGGCCGCCCCGAGTCTCTGGGACGACGTCGTCGCGCTGTTGGCCCGGCGCGGCTTCGACATCCCGGCCGACCTGCTGACCCGGGACGTGGCGGTCGAACACGAACCGCAGCCGCAGGTCGAGGCTGCCTGGGTGCGGATCTACGCCGACAACGGCCCCGACAACCACCTGCGGCTGCTCGGCGAGGCGCTCAGCGGTGTCGCCGAGGAGTTCGGCGACTGGCGCTGGAACCACGTCAAGGCGGTGCAGCGGACGATGGGCGCGAAGGTCGGCAGCGGCGGTTCCGCCGGCCTGGCGTGGCTGCAACGGAGCATGGCCCGGGTGGTCTTCTCGGAGCTGTGGTCGGCCCGCACCGCGATGTGACCGGAGAGCGAGACATGCACACCCCAGCACAAGAAGCGCACCGCCTCGACGAGGCCGACCCGGGTCACCGGCACCTCTTCCACGTGCCGCCCGCCGACGGCGGCGACCACCCCGAATCGGCGTACCTCGCCGGCAACTCGCTCGGTCTGCAGCCCCGGGCCACGCGCGACGAGCTCCTCGCCGACCTGGACGCCTGGGGGCGGCTCGGCGTCGAGGGGCACCTGGAGGCCGAGCGCGCCTGGTTGCCGTACCACGAGCTGTTGACCGGCCCGGCCGCGCGACTGGTCGGCGCCCGGCCCGCGGAGGCCGTGGTGATGAACTCGCTCACCGTCAACCTGCACCTGCTGATGGTCAGCTTCTACCGCCCGGCCGGCGCGCGTACCCGCATCGTCATCGAGGACAGCGCCTTCCCCTCGGACAGTTACGCGGTGCGCAGCCAGGCGAGGTTCCACGGCCTGGACCCGGACGACACGGTGGTCCGGCTGCGCCCCCGCCCCGGCGAGGACGCGCTGCGCACCGAGGACGTCACCGACTACCTGGCCGCCGAGGGCGACCGGGTGGCGCTGGTACTCCTCGGCGGCGTCAACTACCTGACCGGTGAGCTGCTGGACATCCCGGCGATCACGGCCGCCGGCCGCGCGGCCGGCGGCCGTGATCGGCTGGGATCTCGCCCACGCGGTCGGCAACGTGCCCCTCGCGCTGCACGACTGGGACGTCGACTTCGCGGCCTGGTGCTCCTACAAGTACCTGAACTCCGGTCCCGGGGCGTTGGCCGGTGTCTTCGTGCACGAGCGCCACCTCGGCGATGAGGACCTGCCGCGCTTCGAGGGCTGGTGGAGCACCGCGGCGGCCACCCGGTTCGAGATGACGCCGGTGTCCCGTCCACCGTCCACCGTGGAGGCATGGCAGATCTCCAATCCGCCGATCTTCGCGATGGGTCCGGTGCGTACCTCGTTGGAGCTGTTCGACGCGGTCGGCATGCCGGCGCTGCGCGCCCGCAGCCTGCGCCTCACCGGCTGGCTGGAGTCGCTGCTCGACGAGGTCACCGCCGACCGGCCGCTGCGGGTGGTCACCCCGCGCGATCCGGCCCGCCGGGGCTGTCAGCTCTCGGTCCGCGTCGGCGCCGGCAACGCCGCCGAGCTGACCAAACGCCTACGGTACGAACACGGCGTCATCGCCGACGCCCGGGAGCCGGACGTGGTCCGCACCGCCCCGGTGCCGCTCTACTCGACGTACCTCGACTGTTGGCGGGCCGCCAGCGCACTGGCCGCGACCGTGGGGCAGGTGAACCCATGACGGCCCGGCGTGACGAGGTTGCGATCATCGGCGCCGGCCTGGCCGGCTGCCTGGCCGCCTGCTTCCTGGCCGGCGGGGCTACCCGGTGGCCCTGTACGAGCGGCGGCCGGACCCGCGCACCGGAACGGCCGAGCGCGGGCGTTCGATCAACCTGGCGCTCTCCGAGCGCGGGCTGGACGCGTTGCGGCGGATCGGCCTGGCCGAACAGGTGATGACCGACGCGCTGCCGATGCGCGGCCGGATGATTCACCCGGTCGAGGGCGAGCCGCAGTTCCAGTCGTACAGCGCGGCCGGCGACCGGGCGATCAACTCGATCAGCCGGGGTGCGCTGAACAACGCCCTGCTGGATGCCGCGACCGCGCTGCCCGGGGTACGGGTCGTCTTCGACCACCGTCTCGTCGGGCTCGACCCGACCGACGGCTCGTTGAGCTTCGACACCCCGCAGGGCCCGGTCGCCGCCAAGGCGTCCGTGGTGCTGGGCGCGGACGGCGCGGGCTCCGCCGTACGCGGGCAGCTCATGGCGCACGGGCTGCTGAGCGAGAGCGTGGACTTCCTCGACTACGGCTACAAGGAGCTGACGATCCCGCCGCTGGGCGGGGACTTCGCCCTCGATCCGGACGCCCTGCACATCTGGCCGCGCGGCACGTCGATGATGATCGCGCTGCCGAACCCGGACCGCTCGTTCACCTGCACGCTGTTCTGGCCCAACCAGGGTGCCGGCAGCTTCGCCGCCCTGGACAATCCGGCCGCGATCCGGGCGCACTTCGCCGAGCGGTACCCGGACGTGGTTCCCCTGGCCCCGGCCCTGGTGGACGACTACCAGCACAACCCGGTGGGTGTGCTGGGCACGGTCCGCAGCACGCCCTGGCAGGTCAACGGCACCGTCGGTCTGATCGGCGACGCCGCGCACGCCATCGTGCCGTTCTACGGCCAGGGCGCGAACTGCGCCTTCGAGGACGTCGTCGAGCTGGACCGCTGTCTCGACGAGTGCGCCGACGAGTGGTCGGCGGCGCTGCCGCTGTTCCAGCGCCGCCGCCAGGAGAACGCCGAGGCCATCGCGCAGATGGCGCTCACCAACTTCGTCGAGATGCGGGACAAGGTCGCGTCACCGGTCTTCCAGACCCGACGTCGGGTGGAGCACGCCCTGGAACGGGCCCTGCCCGGCCGGTACGTTTCGCAGTACGAGCTGGTGTCCTTCTCCACCACCCCGTACGCCGAGGTGCGCCGCCGGGTGCGCCGGCAGCACCGGGTGCTCGGCGCGGTCGCCGGCGGGGCGGCGCTGCCGCTGGCCGGCGCGATCACGGCGATGCTCAACCGAGGGAGGCGCGCGTGAACCACCTCTGGGACCCGGCGCTGATGACCGGCCGCGCGCCGGCCGGGCTGTCGCGGCTGCGCAACTTCATGGGCGGCGAGTTCGTCGACGCGGGGTCGACGTTCACCAAGGTCAGCCCGGTGACCGGGGAGCCGGTCTTCGAGGTGGCCGAGGCGTCGCGGTCCACCGTGGACGACGCGGTCGCCGCCGCCCGCGCGGCCCTGCGCGGGCCGTGGGGCCGGATGGGCGAGCGCGAGCGCGCCGAGGTGCTGCGTCGGGTCGCCGACGAGCTGGAACGCCGCTTCGACGACCTGGTCACCGCCGAGGTCGCCGACACCGGCAAGTCCATCTCCCAGGCCCGTACGCTGGACATTCCGCGCGGCGCGGCGAACTTCCGGGCGTTCGCCGAGATCGTGGCGACCGCGCCCACCGAGTCGTTCACCACGGTCACCCCGACCGGTGGCCGGGCCCTCAACTACGCGGTCCGTAAGCCGGTCGGCGTGGTCGCCGTCATCGTGCCGTGGAACCTGCCGCTGCTGCTGCTCACCTGGAAGGTCGCCCCGGCACTGGCCTGCGGCAACGCCGTGGTGGTCAAGCCCAGCGAGGAGACACCCGCATCGGCGACGGTGCTGGCCGAGGTGATGGCTGCGGCCGGCGTACCCGAGGGTGTGTTCAACCTCGTGCACGGCTTCGGTCCGGACTCGGCGGGGGAGTTCCTGACCCGCCACCCGGGCGTGGACGCGATCACCTTCACCGGCGAGTCGGCCACCGGCGGCGCGATCATGCGGGCCGCCGCCGACGGGGTGAAGGCGGTCAGCTTCGAGCTGGGTGGCAAGAACGCCGGCCTGGTCTTCGCCGACGCCGACCTGGACGCGGCGGTCGCCGGGTCGGTGCGGTCCAGCTTCACCAACGGCGGTCAGGTGTGCCTCTGCACCGAGCGCATCTACGTGCAGCGGCCGGTCTTCGAGGAGTTCACCGCCCGGCTGGCGAAGCGGGCCGGCGAGTTGGCGTACGGCTGGCCGACCGACGAGGCCACGGCCACCATGCCGCTCATCTCCCCGCAGCACCGGGCCAAGGTGCTCGGGGCGTACGACCTGGCCCGGTCCGAGGGCGCCGAGGTGCTGACCGGCGGCGGTACGCCTACCTTCGGCGACGCCCGGGACGGCGGCTCGTACGTGCAGCCCACGGTGCTCGCCGGCCTCGGCGCGGACGCCCGCACCAACCGGGAGGAGATCTTCGGCCCGGTGGTGCACGTCGCGCCGTTCGACACCGAGGACGAGGCGTACGCCCTGGCCAACGGCACCGACTACGGCCTGGCGGCGACGGTGTGGACCCGGGACGTCGGTGTGGCGCACCGGGCCGGGGCGCGGCTGGACGCCGGCATCGTCTGGGTCAACACCTGGTTCCTGCGGGACCTGCGAACCCCGTTCGGCGGGGTGAAGGCGTCCGGCATCGGTCGGGAGGGCGGCGTGCACTCGCTGGACTTCTACTCCGAACTCACAAACGTCTGCGTGGACCTGTCGTGACCGGGGGAGTGAACGTGGAAGCCGACATCAAGGCCGCCAACCGGGAACTGGCCGAGGCCCGTAGCAGCGGCAAGCCGTGCCCGCCGCTGCGCGGCCGGTTGCTGCCGGAGGGGGACGTCGAGTCCGCGTACCGCGTGCAGCAGTTGCAGACGCGGGCCTGGCAGGGCCGGGGCGAGCGCCGCGTCGGCGCGAAGATCGGGCTGACGTCCCGGGCGGTGCAGGAGACCTTCGGGGTGTTCCAGCCGGACTTCGGGATGCTGACCGACGAGATGGCCGTCGGCGACGGGGTCGAGGTGCCCATCGACCGGCTGCTCCAGCCGCGGGTCGAGGCGGAGATCGCGTTCGTGCTCGGCGGCGACCTCACCGAGGAGCGGATCACCACGGTCGACCTGATCCGCGCGGTCGACCACGTGCTGCCCGCCATCGAGATCGTTGACTCACGGGTCGCCGGCTGGGACATCTCCATCGTGGACACGATCGCCGACAACGCCTCCAGTGGGCTGTTCGTGCTGGGCACCACGCCCCGGCGGCTCGCCGACGTCGACCTGCGTCTGTGCGGGATGGTGCTGGAGCACGCCGGTGAGCCGGTCTCGGTGGGTGCGGGCGCGGCCTGCCTGGGGAACCCGCTGCACGCCCTGCAGTGGCTGGCCACCACCCTCGCCCGGGCCGGTGACCCGCTACGGGCCGGGGACGTGGTGCTCTCCGGGGCGCTCGGCCCGATGGTCCCGGTCATCCCCGGGGCCGCGTACGAGGCCCGGATCTCCGGGCTCGGCTCGGTGCGCACCTGCTTCAGCGGGGAGGTGTCCGCATGACCACCGGTGTGGCGGTGCTCGGGTCGGGAAACATCGGGACCGACCTGATGATCAAAGTTCTTCGGCTGAGTGGCAGTCTGCGGATGGTGGCGATGGCCGGCATCGACCCGGCCTCCGACGGTCTGGCCCGTGCTCGCCGGCTCGGCGTCGCCACCACCGCCGACGGCGTGGACGGCCTCGTCGCGATGCCCGAGTTCGCCGACGTCGAACTGGTCTTCGACGCCACCTCGGCCGGCGCGCACCGCCGCCACGACGAGGTGCTGCGCGCGCACGGTCGCACGGTGGTAGACCTGACCCCGGCCGCGATCGGCCCTTACGTGGTGCCGCCGGTGAACCTCGACGAGCACCTGCACGAGCCGAACGTCAACATGGTGACCTGTGGCGGCCAGGCGACCGTGCCGATCGTCGCCGCCGTCGGTCGGGTCACCCCGGTGGCGTACGGCGAGATCGTCGCGTCGATCGCCTCGAAGTCCGCCGGGCCGGGCACCCGGGCCAACATCGACGAGTTCACCGAGACCACGGCGCGAGCCATCGAGGTGGTCGGCGGGGCCGAGCGGGGCAAGGCCATCATCGTGCTGAACCCGGCGGACCCGCCGCTGCTCATGCGGGACACCGTCTACTGCCTCTGCCCGGACGCGGACGCCGACCGCGCCGCCATCGCCGCCTCGATCAGCGACATGGTGGCGACGGTCCAGGAGTACGTCCCCGGCTACCGGCTCAAGCAGGACGTGCAGTTCGACCGGGTGCAGGCGTACCTGCCATCGCTCGAACGCCAGCTCACCGCCCTGCAGGTGTCGGTCTTCCTGGAGGTCTCCGGCGCGGGTCACTACCTCCCGACGTACGCCGGGAACCTGGACATCATGACGTCGGCCGCGCTGCGGACCGCCGAGCGGCTGGTGGCCCTGCGCGCGACGGGAGCGGTGGCATGACCGACCTGTACATCCAGGACGTGACCCTGCGCGACGGTATGCACGCCATCGCCCACCGCTACACCGTCGAGCAGGTGCGGACGATCGCCGCCGCGCTGGACGCTGCCGGCGTGGCCGCCATCGAGGTGGCGCACGGCGACGGGCTGGCCGGGTCCAGCGTCAACTACGGCCACGGCGCGGCCAGCGACGCCGAGTGGATCTCCGCGGCCGCCGAGGTGCTGACCACGGCGAAGCTGACCACGCTGCTGCTGCCCGGCATCGGCACCATCGCCGACCTGAGGGCCGCGAAGGCGCTCGGGGTGACGAGCGTCCGGATCGCCACCCACTGCACGGAGGCGGACATCTCCGCCCAGCACATCTCCTGGGCCCGGGAGAACGGCCTGGACGTGGCCGGGTTCCTGATGATGTCGCACATGAACGATCCGGCCGGGTTGGCCGGGCAGGCCAAGCTCATGGAGTCGTACGGGGCGCACTGCGTCTACGTCACCGACTCCGGCGGCCGGCTGCTGATGTCCGACGTGGCGCAGCGGGTCGACGCGTACCGGCAGGTCCTCGACCCGGAGACGCAGATCGGCATCCACGCGCACCACAACCTGTCCCTCGGTGTGGCCAACAGCGTGCTCGCCGTCGAGCACGGCCGGGTCCTCGGCGACGGTCCGGTCGGGTCGCCGGCGGGGCGGACCGTCCGCGTCGACGCCTCCCTCGCCGGGATGGGCGCGGGCGCTGGCAACGCGCCGCTGGAGGTCTTCGTGGCGGTCGCCGAACTGCACGGCTGGAAGCACGGCTGCGACGTGTTCGCGCTGATGGACGCCGCCGACGACATCGTCCGCCCATTGCAGGACCGGCCCGTCCAGGTGGACCGGGAGACGCTCTCCCTCGGGTACGCCGGGGTCTACTCCAGCTTCCTGCGGCACGCCGAGCGGGCCTCGGCGAAGTACGGCGTGGACGTGCGCTCGATCCTGGTCGAGTTGGGCCGGCGTCGGATGGTCGGCGGCCAGGAGGACATGATCGTCGACGTGGCACTCGACCTGGCCGGCAAGGAGCAACAGTCATGATTGGACCGGACATCGCCGGGATCGCCGAGAAGTTGGGCGCGGCGGCCGACACCGCCACCGCGATCCCGCAGCTCGCCGCCGAGACCGGCCTCGACGTGGACGCCGCGTACGCCGTGCAGGCCGCGCTGGCGCAGCGCCGGATCGACGCCGGCGAGCGGCTGGTCGGGCTGAAGATGGGGCTCACCAGCAAGGCGAAGATGGCCCAGGTCGGCGTGGACGAGGTGATCTGGGGACGGCTCACCGACGCGATGCGGGTACCCGACGGCGGCGCGGTCGACCCGGCCGCGTACATCCATCCCCGGGTCGAGCCGGAGGTGGCGTTCCTGCTGGACCGGCTGCCCGAGCCGGGCGAGCCGGTCGGCGACTTCGCCACGGCGGTGCGCGCGGTCGCCCCCGCCATCGAGCTGATCGACTCCCGGTACGCGGACTTCCGCTTCTCGTTGCCGGACGTCATCGCGGACAACACCTCGGCCGCCGCGTTCGTGATCGGCCCGTGGTCCCCGGTGCCGGCGGGCCTGGACAACCTGGGCGTGCTGCTGGAGGTCGACGGCCGGGTGGCCCAGGTCGGCTCGACGGCGGCGATCCTCGGCGATCCGCGCCGCGCGCTCGACGAGGGCATCCGACTGGCGGGCCGGCACGGGGTGCGACTGGAGTCGGGCTGGGTGTTCCTGGCCGGCGCGGCCACCGCCGCCGTACCGCTGCGCCCGGGCGCGCACGTCCGCGCGGTCGTCGAGAAGCTCGGCACGGCGTCTCTGCGGGCGTCGTCGTGAGCGGCGTCGTCGTCGCGGGGAAGGCTGTGCCGCGAGGGGCGTTTCCGCACGTCAAGGTGGCGGGTGGGTTCGTCTTCGTCTCCGGTACGTCGTCGCGACGGCCGGACAACAGCTTCGCCGGTGTCGAGGTGGACGAGTTCGGCACCACGAGCCTCGACATCCGGGTGCAGACCCGGGCGGTCATCGAGAACATCGGCGACCTGCTGCGGTCGGTCGGCGCGGACCTCACCGACCTCGTCCAGGTGACGTCGTACGTGGTCAACATGAACGACTTCGGTGGCTACAACGAGGTCTGGGCGGAGTTCTTCGACGCGTCCGGCCCGACCCGTACGACGGTGGCGGTGCACCAGTTGCCGCACCCGCACCTGCTCATCGAGATCCAGGCCGTGGCCCTTCTTCCCTCGGGAGGTCAGTCGTGAGTGAGATCGCCGAGCCGTTCAGCTTTCCGGGCTGGATCGCGGAGAACCAGCACCTGCTGAAGCCTCCGGTGGGCAACAAGGAGATGTTCCCCGGCGGGGACGACTTCATCGTGATGGTGGTGGGCGGGCCCAACCAGCGCACCGACTTCCACGTAGACCCGTACGAGGAGTTCTTCTACCAGGTCAAGGGCAACATGCACATCAACCTGATGACCCCGGACGGGCCGCGTACGGTGCACGTGCGCGAGGGGCAGATGTGGATGCTGCCGCGCAACACCCCGCACTCGCCGCAGCGGCCGGAGGCCGGCTCGATCGGTGTGGTCGTGGAGCGGGTCCGCGAGGAGGGCACGCTGGAGACGTTCCAGTGGTACTGCCCGGAGTGCGGCCACAAGGTGCACGAGGTGGAGTTGCAGGTCCGCGACATCGCGGCCGACCTGCCGCCGGTGTTCCAGGCGTTCTACGCGGACGAGTCGGCGCGTACCTGCGCGAACTGCGGCACCCTGCACCCGGGCAAGGGCTGATGCCCGCTGGTGTGGTCGACGTGCACACGCACGTCGTACCGAAGGGGTGGCCGGACCTCGGCGCGGCGTGCGGCGGGTCCGGCTGGCCGTGGTTGCGGGTGGACTCCGAACGCGCGGCCATGATCATGGTGGGGGAGACGGAGTTCCGCCCGATCGGCGCCGAGTGCTGGGACGCGTCGCGCCGACTCGCCGACATGGACGCCGATGGTGTCGCCGTGCAGGTGGTGTCGCCGACGCCGGTCTTCTTCAGCTACGACCGCCCGGCCGACCAGGCGGTGAAGGTCGCCCGGATCTTCAACGACCTGACCCTGGAGGTCACCGCGGCCGGTGGCGACCGGCTGGTGCCGTTCTGTCAGGTGCCCCTTCAGGACCCGGACGCCGCCTGCGCCGAGCTGGACCGCAGCCTCGCGGCCGGGCACGTGGGCGTGGAGATCGGCAACCACGTGGGCGACCGGGACCTGGACGACGCCGGCGTGGTGACGTTCCTGCAGCACTGCGCCGAGGTGGGCGCCCCGGTCTTCGTCCACCCCTGGGACATGCCGGGCAGCCCTCGGCTGGACCGCTGGATGGCCCGCTGGCTCACCGGGATGCCCGCCGAGACGCACCTGTCGGTGCTCGCGATGATCCTGGGCGGTGTCTTCGACCGGGTGCCTGAGGCGCTGCGGATCTGCTTCGCGCACGGCGGGGGCAGCTTCCCGTTCTGGCTCGGCCGCGCCGACAACGCCTGGCACCGCCGTGGCGACCTGGTCCGGGGAGCGTCCGCCGCCCCGCCGAGCAGCTACGTCGACCGGTTCAGCGTCGACTCGGTGGTCTTCGCGCCGCCGGCTCTGCGGCTGCTGGTCGACACGCTGGGGGAGGACCGGGTGCTGGTCGGCAGCGACTACCCGTACCCGCTGGGGGAGCGGCCCGTCGGCGCGGTGGTCGACGCGGCCGACTTCCTCACCGACGCCCAGCGCGACCAGCTCCGTTCCACCAACGCCCTGCGCTTCCTGCACGGCTGAGCGCGGCTCACGCCGTCGGCTCGACACGCCATTCGTCGGTGGGGCGTCCGATGGTCGCCAGCGCGTGTCGGCTGCGCGAAGTGCCGACGGGCGGCAGGATGGCGTAATGGCCGAGCCGCACGACCTGACCGCGCTGGAACAGGCCGCCGCCATCGCCCGCGGCGAGCTGTCCAGCGTCGAGCTGGTCGAGCACTCCCTGCGCCGGGTGGCAGCGCTCGGCGACACCGTGGGCGCGTTCGTCACCGTCACGCCGGACCTCGCCCGGCAGGCCGCGCGCGCCGCCGACGCGCTGCCCATCGAGGCGCGCGGCCCGCTGCATGGCGTGCCGACCGCCATCAAGGACCTCACCCTCACCGCCGGGGTACGCACCACCTTCGGCTCGGCCGCCTTCGCCGACTTCGTCCCGCCGGTCGACGCCGACGTGGTCCGGTTCATCAAGGCCGCCGGCCTCGTCAGCCTCGGTAAGACGACCACCTCGGAGCTGGGCTGCTCGCTCTACTCGGAGGGCCGCGTCGCGCCACCGGCCCGCAATCCGTGGCAGTTGGCGTACACCGCCGGTGGTTCCAGTGGTGGCTCGGCGGCGGCGGTCGCGGCCGGCCTCGTGCCGGTCGCCCAGGGGTCCGACGGCGGCGGCTCGCTGCGCATCCCGGCGTCGCTCTGCGGCCTGGTCGGCTACAAGCCCAGCCGTGGCCTGGTCTCCGGCGGACCGTTCGGCTCCGGCGCGTTCGGACTGCCCACCAGCGGGCCGATCGGGCGGACGGTGGCCGACATCGCCGCGCTGCTCGACGTCATGGCCGTTCCGGTGCCCGGCGAGCCGTACCTGTCGCCGCCCGCGCCGCCCGGCGGATACCTGGCCGCCGCCCGCCGGGCCGAGCCTGGCCGCCTGCGGATCGGCCGGTTCACCACGCCGATGCTCGCCGACGAGCCGGTGCACCCCGACTGCGTCGCGGCCGTCGACTCCGCCGCCGCGCTGCTCGCCGCCGCCGGCCACGAGGTGGTCGAGGTGCCGCCGCCGCTCACGCCGGCGGTGTGGCCGCTGTTCGAGATCATCTGGTACGTCCTGGCGCTCGCCCCGGTTCCGGCGCACCGCGAGCCGGAGCTGCTGCCGCTGACCCGGCTGCTCCGCGCCCGGGGCGCCGAGGTGTCCGCGGGGACGCTGTCCGCGACCCTCGGCGAACTACAGGCGCAGGTACGCCTCGGCGCGGCCCGCACCGCTGACTGCGACCTCCTGCTCTGCCCCACCCTGGCCGCCCCGCAGGCACCCGTCGGCTGGTTCACCGCCGACGGCGATCCAGCGGCCGATTTCGACCGGCAGCGCCGCTTCTCGCCCTACTGCGCCATCTTCAACGTCACCGGCGACCCCTCGGTCTCCCTGCCCCTGGGCACCACGACCACCGACGGGCTGCCCGTCGGGGTGCTGCTCACCGGCCGGTACGGCGACGACGCGCGGCTCATCGCTACCGCTGCGCAACTGGAGCACGCCAGTGACGGGTGGGATCGGCACCCCGCAATCTGGCGGGCCGTCGACTCCGCTAACGTGAATGGCGACGGAGTTGGCCGGTTGCCATCATGATCGTCCATCCGACCCGCTTGTTCGAGGTCCTTCTTCCGCCTGGGGGCGTTGGGATTGTCTGTTACCGAGACGGTGCTGATCTTCGCCGGCATCCCGTTGGCGGCAGTGCTGGTGATCGCCGGCCTGTCGTACGCCGGTAGCCGTGGGGGTGCCACCGGCGGTGGTGGTGGCGCCAAGCGCTACCGGCCGGGCCGGCCCTTCGAATTCACTCCGGTCTGGTTCCTGGGCCGCCCGGAGCAGCTGGCCGACTCGGCCGGCACCGCGCTGACGGCGGGCGCGCAGGCGCCCGCGCTGACCAGCCACAAGCTAGAGCAGGCCAGCGTCGAGGCGCCGGCCGGTGGAACCGGAGGCGCAAGTGACCGTTGGTGAGAAGCAGAGCGGGACGGAGAATCCGCCCGAGGTGCTCGACGGGCCCTTCTCGACCCGTCAGCTGCTGCGCATCGACGAGGCCCTGCGCCTGGCCGACAAGGGCACCGGCCTGGTCTTCTCGGTGTTCGTCGGCGGCCTCGACGAGCCGATCCGCGAGCACGCCCAGCGGCTGCACCGCCAGCTCGCCGACCCGGACAAGTCGGTGCTGATCGCCCTGTCGCCCAACCAGCGCCAGCTGGAGATCGTCACCGGGCGGCACGCGCGCAAGCGCATCCCCGACACGTACGCCAAGCTGGCCGCGCTCTCGATGGTCGGCGCGTTCAGCGGTGGCGACCTGGCCGGCGGCATCATCAACGGGCTCGACCAGCTCGCCAGCCACGCCGGCAAGGGCTGATCCCTTCCTCGTACACCGAAGCCCGACCCGCCGCACGGCGGGTCGGGCTTCGGTGTGTCTGGGTGTCTCAGCGCGGCCAGGCCGACGGGGCCAGCTTCATCGGCCACGGCTCGTCCACGATCACCGCGTCGTCCGGTCCGATGGTGCCCACCAGGTCGTAGTGCACGTCCTTGACGAGGCGGTAACGGTAGACGACCGGGCCGAAGTCGCCACGCTCCACCCGCCAGTAGTGCGCGATGCCCGCCTCGGCGTAGAGGGCCGGCTTGGTGAAGCGATCGTGACGACGACTTCCCGTCGACTCGACCTCCAGGACGAGAGCGATGTCCGCCGGTTCGGCCCACATCCGCTCGCGCGGTGCGTTCGGCCGCAACACCGTCAGGTCGGGGATGAGGTTGCCATCCGGAACCCGCACCCCGATCTCCCGGATCACCCGCCAACCGGTGGGCGCCGCCAGGCGGATCGCCATCCGGATGTCATCCGCCAACTCGTGGTGCTCCGGACCGGCTGGAGGGGTCACGTGGAGGCTCCCGTCGATGATCTCGTAGCGGTTCCCGTCCGCAGGCAGGTCGAACAGGTCCTGCTCGCGCCAGCCCCGCTCCGGGGGCCGCCACTCGTAGGTCGGGTGTGCCATCGCGTCCACCTCCTCTCGTCACCATAATGGCCCGGGCCGACGTGGGTTCGCACCCACGCCGGCCCGGGCCGCGTACCCGCTGGCTCAGCTCTGCTGGGCGTCCTTCGCGCGGGCCTTGAGCGCCCGCAGCACGCCGTCACGACCCTCGGCGACCAGGCGACGCAGCGGGCCCGGGTTGCCGTCCCCGGCCAGCCACGCGTCGGTGGCCGCCACCGTCTCGTCGTCCACCAGGTACGTCGGGTACGCGAGCTGGGCGAACTCCTGCGCCGGCTCGCTGTCCCGGCTGGCCCACACCTGCCCGACCGCCGCGAAGTACCGCTCGCGGTACGGGGTGACCAGCTCCACCTGCGCCGGGTGGGCGAAGCCCTGCAACAGCGCCCGGTTCCGCCAGTTCGGCAGCGCGTCCGGGCCGGTCAGCAGCGCCCAGACGGCCGCCTTGTTCTCCGCCGTCGGCACGAGCGCGTGCACGTACGCGGCCTCCCGCTCGCCGCTGGCCGTACGGTCGCCGGCCAGCTCCGCCTCGACCTCGGCCGCGCCGGCCGCGCCGTTGGCCACCAGCGCGCCGAGCACCGTCCAGCGCAGCTCGGTGTCCACGGTCAGACCTTCCGGCGCTCCGGTGCCGTCCAGCCAGCCGCGCAGCGTGGCCAGGTCCTCGTCGGAGCGGGCGGCCGAAGTGAACGCCCGGGCCCAGGCGAGCTGGAAGCCGCTGCCCGGCTCGGCGGCGGCGAGCGTGTCCTTCGCCGTGCGGGCCAGTCCCGCCCAGCCGGTGGCCGCCCACGCGGGGTCGGCGTAGAGGGTCAGCGCGGTGGTGGCCTGGCGCAGGGTGGCGGTGACCAGGTTGATGTCGGTCTCGGCGGGCAGCCCGGCCAGCACCAGCGCCACGTAGTCGCGGGTCGCCAGCTCGGCGTCGCGGGTCATGTCCCACGCGGCCGTCCAGCAGAGCGCGCGGGCCAGCGACGAGTCGAAGCCGCCGATGTGCTGCACCACCGTCGCCATCGACCGGTCATCCAGGCGCAGCTTGGTGTAGCTCAGGTCGTCGTCGTTGAGCAGCAGCACGTCGGCCGCCCGGAGGCCACGCAGCTCGGCGAGGTCGGTCCGCTCACCGGTCACGTCCACCTCGTACCGTTCGCGGCGGACCAACCGACCGTCGGTCAGGTCGTACAGGCCCACGCCGATCCGGTGGGTGCGCAGCGTCGGGTACGCCGTCGGCGCCTCCTGCCGGACGATCACCTGCTCGTACGTGCCGTCGGCGCCGATGGTCACCTCCGGGCGCAGCGTGTTCACCTGCGCGGTCTCCAGCCACTGCGCCGCGAACTTGCGCAGCTCCCGGCCCGAGGCCGCCTCCAACTCGGTGAGCAGGTCGTCGAAGGTGGCGTTGCCCCACGCGTGCTTGCCGAAGTACGCACGCAGCCCGGCCACGAACGGCTCCTCGCCCACGTACGCGACGAGCTGCTTGAGCACGCTCGCGCCCTTGGCGTAGGTGATGCCGTCGAAGTTGACCTCGACGGCCTCCATGTCCGGCATCTCGGTGTAGACCGGGTGGGTGGAGGAGAGCTGGTCCTGTCGGTAACCCCAGTTCTTGCGGATCGACAGGAACGTCGTCCACGCCTCGGTGAACCGGGTGGCGTTGGTGTTGCACCAGTGGCTGGCCCACTCGGCGAACGACTCGTTCAGCCACAGGTCGTTCCACCAGCGCATGGTGACCAGGTCACCGAACCACATGTGCGCCAGCTCGTGCAGGATCGTGTTGGCCCGCTGCTCGTACTCGTAGTCGGTGACCTGCGAGCGGTACAGGTAGTGCGACTCGGCGTGCGTGACGCAGCCGAAGTTCTCCATCGCGCCGGCGTTGAAGTCGGGCACCCACAGCTGGTCGTACTTCGGCAGCGGGTAGCGCACCCCGAACTTCTCGTGGAAGAAGTCGAAGCCCTGCTTGGTGATGAGGAACAGGTCGTCGGAGTCCAGGTAGCGCGACATGGACGCCCGGCAGAACACGCCCAGGTCGATGCCGTCGTGGCTGTCGCGCACCTCGTGGTACGGGCCGGCGCACAGCGCGGTGATGTACGTGCTCATCCGGGGCGACTCGGTGAAGTGGAGGGTCTTCAGGTCCTCGCCGGCCGGCTCCTCGCTCTGCACCGGCATGTTGGACACGACCCGCCAGTGCGCGGGAACCGTCGCGTGCCAGGTGTAGACGCTCTTGAGGTCGGGCTGGTCGAAGCAGGCGAACACACGCTGCGCGTCGGCCGTCTCGAACTGGCTGTAGAGGTACGTCTCGCCGTCGACCGGGTCGACCGTGCGGTGCAGCCCCTGCCCGCTGTTGGAGTAGGCGAAGTCGGCGTCGACGACCAGGGTGTTGTCGCTGGCCAGTCCGGCCAGGGTCAGGCCCTTGTCGGCCGACCAGTCGGACAGGTCCACCGCGGCGCCGTTCAGCGTGGCGGACCGCACCGACTCGGCGGCCACCTCGATGAACGTGCTCGCCCCCGGCTCGGCGCAGCGGAACCTGACCTCGGTCGTCGAGGAGAAGGTGCGGCCGTCGGCGGCCAGCACGGCGGTCGCCAGGTCCAGCCTGATGTCGTACCCGGTCACCTCGAGCAGGCGGGCCCGCTCGGTCGCCTCGACCTGCGTCAGGTTACGCACTCCCGGCACTGTTCGTCTCCATCCCACGTCTCGCCGTACGCCCGGCGGCACCCGTCTGCCGACCGCTCGTGACGTCCGGCCCGGTCCGAGTCTTCCACGTACGGCCTGCCATCGGTGGTCGAGGTCACGCTCTCATTCGGGTGCCGGTCCATGCTCTGCGGGGTGAGTATCGAGGCGAGACGCCGGACTGCCGGCGCCACCCCGTCGCGAAGGGACCTCACCGTGACCGATCGTGTCACCGCCGACATGTGGTTCGACCCAATCTGTCCGTGGGCGTGGATCACCTCCCGCTGGCTGCTGGAGGTCGAGCAGGTCCGCGAAGTGGACATCCGCTACCACGTGATGAGCCTTTCGGTGCTCAACGAGGGCCGGGACCTGCCAGAGCAGTACCGGGAACTGATGGACAACGGCTGGGGTCCCGTGCGGGTGTGCATCGCCGCCGAGCAGCGCTACGGCTCGGACGTGCTCCGCAAGCTCTACACCGCGCTGGGCACCCGCATCCACCTCGGTAAGGAGCAGCTCGGGCCGGAGTTGTTCGTCGCCGCGCTGACCGAGGCCGGCCTGGACCCGGCGCTGGCCGCCGCCGCCGACAGCACCGAGTACGACGAGGCGCTGCGGGCCAGCCACGAGGCCGGCATGCGCCCCGTCGGGCAGGACGTCGGCACCCCGGTCGTCCACGCGCCCGGCCCGGACGGCAGCCCGGTCGCGTTCTTCGGCCCGGTGATCACGCCGCGTCCGAAGGGCGAGGCCGCCGGACGGCTCTGGGACGGCGTCCTCCTGGTCGCCGGCACGCCGGGCTTCTACGAGCTCAAGCGCACCCGCGAGCAGTCCCCGATCTTCGACTGACCACGACCGCCACACGCCCCCGTCTGGACTCCGTCAGTTGTCCGGGCGGGGGTTCGTCGCGCCGGAGGCCTGGTGCGGCTGCGGGGCCGGAAACGGTCACAGCGTCACCGCTGGGCGGGGGGCGTCGTTTCCCTCGGTGTCCGCGCAGTGGCCCGCAGGGCCGCACACCGCAGCTCGTGGAGGCAGTCCCGATGGCCAAGCACCGTGCGTCCGCTGACGATCAGCTGACCCGGCAGGGGGTGATCGAGACTCCCGGCGCGGCGTACTGGTCGGTCGACGGTTCCCGCTGGCCGCTGGTCCGCCCCGACCTTCCCGCCGACGTGGCGGACCTGCTCGCGCCGCCCATCGTGGTCGGCGTGGCCCGGGTGCCGGTCACCTCGCGCCTGACACCCGCGCGGGCCGCGCTGGCGACGCCCGCGCCGGTGGACCCGACGCCCTCGGCGTCGGCGGCGGTCGTCGCGGCGGTGGAACCGGTCGCCGTGGTGGCGGCCGCGCCGGCCGAACCGGCTCCGCCCCCGCCGGCGCCCACCGCGCCGCGCCCCGTGCCCACCCCGCCGCTGAACCCGCGGCCCGTTCCGGCGCCGCCGCCCGAGCGTCCCGTGCCGGGGCCGCCCGCCACGCCTCGCCGCAACGCGGTCACCGGTCCCGTTGGGGGCGGCCGGCGCGGCAACGCCGGACCGGTCGTCGCGGGGCGACACCGCCGGCACAACGGCGCGTCCGGCCGCGCCGGCTGACCGCACGCCGGCATGCGCGCGCTTTCATCTGGTGGACGCGGCGCGGGTCCCCGTCGTCCGTTCCGTCGACGCCGGTAGCGTCAGTGGGCATGACGGTCGTGCATCCGATCGCCCGGGCCTGGATCACCACTGGCGGCACCGGCGCGCAGAACTACGACGAGTTCGCCGACGACGCGGAGATCACCGCGATCATCGAGGCGAACCCGCACAGTGCCCTCGGCCTCGAGATGCCGCACCGTGCTCCGGACAGCCTGGGGACGTCGTTCCTCGACGCGCTGCCGGCCTCGGTGGCCCGACTCGCCGAGGCCAAGGCCGACGGCAGCTACACACCCGCCGAGCAGGTGGTCGTGCTGTACCGGATCAGCGCCCCGGGCGAGGAACCGGCGTACGGGCTGTTCGCGATGGTGGACACCGACCAGATCTCCACCAGCGCCGACGAGCCGGGCCTGGTCATCCGCAACGAGGACGTGTTCATCGCCAAGGTGCGCGAGCGCGTGGCGCTGGCCGAGGCGCTGGGTCACCTGCTCTCACCCGTACTCCTGCTGCAGACCGGCAGTGGCGACGAGCTGCACGCCGCGCTCGCGGCGGCGACCGACGCGGCCGGGGCGCCGGCCGCGACCGACACCGACCAGGCGGGTCGCACCCACGCCATCTGGCTGCTCGGCCCGGGCGCCGAGCAGGACGCGCTGACCGCCCTGGCGGGCGGCGGCGAGCTGGTCGTCGCCGACGGCAACCACCGCAGCCTGGCCGCCCAGACCGGCGGGCTGTCGCGCTTCCTGGCCGTGGTGACCACCCCGGCGTCGGTGGCCATCCAGCCTTACAACCGGCTGGTCAGCGAGCTGACCACCACGCCGGGCGAGCTGCTCGACCGGTTGCGCGCGGCGGGCGCCGAGGTCGAGCCGATCGACGGCCCGGTCGAGGTCCCGACGGCCGGCGGCACCGTCCACCTGCGGTTGGCCGACCAGGGGTACGCGGTGCGCCTGCCCGCCACCGCCGACGCCCGCCTGGAAAACCTGGACCACGCCCTCGTCGAGCGGCTGCTGCTGCGCGACGCCCTGGGTCTGGACCCGGGCGACAAGCGGATCACCTACGTGGGCGGGGACTACCCGGCGAGCTGGCTCACCGGGGAGGTCGACGCCGGGCGTGCCGAGCTGGCCGTCCTCATCGCGCCGGTGACCGTGGCGGACTTCGTCGCGGTGAACCTGGCCCGGGAGAAGATGCCCCGCAAGAGCACCTGGTTCACCCCGAAGGCGCGCGGTGGCCTGGTGGTCGCCGAGCTGCCCCGCTGACCGCGTACCGCCCGACCATGTGACGTACCCGCCTCCAGAGCGCCGCCCCCGCGTCGCTCTGGAGCGCGGCCTGACAGACTGCCCGGTATGCGCGTCTACCTGGGATCCGACCACGCCGGTTTCGAGTTGAAGGTGCACCTGGCCAACCACCTGGCCAAGCAGGGGTACGACGTGGTCGACGTCGGCCCGCACAGCTACGACCCGGACGACGACTACCCGACGTTCTGCCTGCACACCGGTGACCGGGTGGTCGCCGACGAGACCTCCCTGGGGGTCGTCATCGGCGGGTCCGGCAACGGTGAGCAGATCGCCGCGAACAAGGTCGCCGGGGTTCGTGCCGCCCTGGCCTGGAGCGTCGAGACGGCTCAGCTCGCCCGGCAGCACAACGACGCGAACGTCGTCGCGGTGGGCGCCCGCCAGCACACGCTGGACGAGGCCACGGGCATCGTCGAGGCGTTCCTGAGCACGCCGTTCTCCGGCAACGAGCGGCACGCCCGCCGGATCATCCAGGTCGCCGAGTACGAGCAGACCCGGGAACTGCCCGACCTGCCCTGACCCTGCCGACCCGCGTCGCCCGCCGTCAGCGCGGCGGGCGGGGCAGGTCCTCGCGGGGCACCCAGTTGCGGCGCACTACCACCACCCGGGCCTCCGCGGCGGCGAGGTCGTCGTCGCTCGGCCGGGCGGCGTCGCGGGCCCGCAGCGCCGCGCTCAGCCCCACCTGGGACGAGCCGGAGCCCACCAGCCCGCGTAGCCCTCGCTCGCCGTCGCGGTCGTCGCCGCCGGCACCTCGACGTCGCGGTGGCGGATCTCCACCGTCGTGGACGCCGGCCGTGCTGACCGTCGAGCCGTCGGCGCTCCGAGTGGCCGCGTCGGGGTCGGAATGGTGGCGTAGCCGTCGCCGGCGTCGGTCCGGGTCACCCATCAGCCGACCGTACCTCCCCACGCCATCAAGTCGCCGATCTCACGCTGTTTCAGCGCGGTGACCGGGGTGTGGGATTCGGCACGCGTGCCGGGTTCGCGTCGGACGGCGGTCTGCGACCGATTTGCCGGCTGGCTACCCTCGGGTTCGGGCGGTGCTGAGGCCGTCCGTCAGGGGGAGGACGAGATGGCAGACCAGACGCAGCCGTGGGCGGAGCGCACCGTGGAGGTCCCACCGCAGGCAGGCGTCGATGTGCCGGCGCAGCGGGACGGCTTCCGCCGAGGTGTGGCGCCGGTGGGTCAACCGCGTACCCCGCGCACCGAACCGTTCCCCGTGGTCGAGGAGCCGACCGGTACGGGTTGGCCGGGCGAACCCGCGCCGCGCCGGCCGTTGAGCTGGCGGCTGGCGCAGTTGCGTCGCGGCGGCGAGTGGAGCGCGGCGGCTGGCCTGTTCGCCTTCGTGTGCTGGGGGATCTGGGCGCTCTCCGGCGGCGGCGACCTGTCCGGCCCGCTGCTGGTGCTCGTGTTGAGCCTGCTGGTGGCGATCGGCCTGTTCGCGCTTGCCCGGGCGGTCGGCCGCCTGGTGCTGGAGCGGCAGCTCGGGCGCGTCCGCCGCGGCGCGCGGGGCGCCCACCTGGCCACCGCGGTCTTCCTCGTCGGCCTCGGCGTGGCCTGGCTTCAGCAGACCGAGTGGGTCGTCTCGGCCTGGAACTGGGTCACCTCGAACGTGTGACGAGGCGTGCACGGGCGGGTCGGCCTGACGCCGCCCGCCCGTGCACCCGGTCGTCTCCCCACCAGGCAGTGCCGCTGCTTACCCGGCCGGCCACATTTCATCCATGGCCGGCCGGAGCGTCCGTCGTTCCAGTCAGCCGGGAGCGGGTCAGCCGGGAGCGGGTCAGCCGGTGACCGCCGCGGCGGCGGCGTGGTCGCGGGCCACCCGGACCAGCTCGACGAGGCCGCCCGCGTACTCCTGGGACTCGCCGTGCGCCTCGTCGAACGGCGGCTGGAAGCCGACGCCCTCCCACTCGCCGGTGCTCGGGTTCCAGCGGTCGTTGCCGACCTCGAAGTCCCAGGCGAAGATGCCCAGCTCGTAGTAGAGCTGGTCGGCTGAGTTGCCGGCGGCGGAGTAGAGCACGTCGGCGACCGGGCCGGTCTGCGACGGCCAGGTGACCGTGCCGCGCTCCTGCGCGATCGCGCCGACGATCCGCCGGGCGCTGTCGAGGAACAGCGTCGACTCGTCGATCGACGGCCGGGGCAGGGTGACCCGCCCGTCGGCCCGGTACGCGCCCGGCGGCCACATGAAGTACCCACCGTAGGAGTGCACGTTCATCGCGAACCTGATGTTGGGGTGGGCCTTGGCCAGCGCGATGACGTTGCCGCTCTCCGCCTCGGACAGCTCCGCCGTACCGGCGTAGGTGCCGGAGAGGCAGTTCGCGCTGGCGCCCACGTAGCCGTCGAAGTACGAGCCGACGGTGTAGTTCCGATTCACGTCGACGCCCCACGAGGTGCGGTACTTCGGGTCCCGGGCCGGTCCCTCGCAGTGGTTGACCAGGTTCTTGCGCTGGAAGTTGTAGTCGTTGAACGAGTAGTTCGCGCCGTCCGGGTTGACCGTCGGGATGACGAACACGTCGACCTGTTCCAGCAGCTCACGGGTGGCCGGGTCGGTACGGGCGTTCGCCAGCATGCGCTCGGCGAACTCCAGCGTCACCAGCGGCGTGGCCCACTCCCGGGCGTGTTCCTGGGAGTACGCCAGCACGCCGATCCGGGAGCCGTCCCGGTGTACGCCGAGACGCAGGGCCTGCACCGTCCAGGGCTTCGCCGGCACCTCGGTGCCCTGGAGCCCGTCGTCGAGGCGGGCCGGACCGGCGACGGGCATCGGCAGCCCGGTCGAGCCGTCCTCGACGGTGGCCCGGAACCGGTTCGCCTGGCGGGCGTTCACGGCCGCCGCGACGTCGTCGGTGGTGCTCACCGTCTTGCCCGCGGCGTCGGTGGCGAGCGTGACCGTGAGGACGCGGTCGCGGTAGCCGACGGTCAGCGGTCGGTTGGGTCGGCCCGGGTCGACGGTGCGCACCTGCACGCCGTTCATGCCCTGGTCGCCGAAGCGGACCGACTCCACGACCACGGCGGCGACCGCCGGGTCGCCCAGGTACGCGACGGCGTTCCGGCGGTACCCCTGGGTCTTGTTCGGCAGGTCGATGACGTCGACCAGGTCCCGGTACTGGCGGGCCAGCCGCTTGATCCGCGCCTGGATGTCCACCGGCGTGAGGTACGCGTCCATGAAGTCCTTCTGGTAGCCGGCCGGCAGCGGTGGCGGGGTGGCGTTCGGCCACAGCGTCGGGGTGACGGCCCGACTGACGCCGCCGAGGCTGGACGTGGCGGTCAGCTGGACCGGTCGGCTCGGCACCGGTTGGGGGACGTTGTAGTGGTACTGGTACTCACCCGAGTCCTCGAACCGGTAGAGCGGGAATGACCCGGTGGCGCCGTCCGCGGTCCGCCAGCTGACGGTGATCTCGACGTCCGGGTCGTCGGTGGCGGTGGTGGCCACCTGCGCCTGGAGGAACGTCTGCCCGCCGGTGCTCCACCAGTACGCCTGCTGGACCGCGAGGGTGTCGACGGCGGTGGCCGTGCTGCTGGTCCGCTGACCGGCGGCCGGCGCGCCGAGCCCGGCGGCGGTACGCGCCCGCGCCGCGCGGGCACTGTCGGCGAAGTGCCGGCTGCCGTCGCCGGCCCGCTGCACGACCTGCGTGGCGGTAGCGCCCTGGGCGGTGAGGTCGGCGAGCTGCGCGCCGGTCAACACCAGGTCGGCGAGGATCCGGCCGTCCCGTGCTCGGGGCCGGTTGGCGAGGTCGACGCCGCTGGCGACCAACCTGTCGAGCTGTGCCTGATCGCGCAACTGCACCCGGACCAGAGCGGTCTCGGTGGCGGCCAGGGTGATCGGGGCGGTGTCGGCGACGGGTGCCGCCGTCGCGGTGCCGGGATGGGACAGCGCCGCGCTGATCAGGATCGCTGTGGTGGCGGCAGCCGTCCACCGTCGTCGGACGATCATGTGCCCTCCTGTGACGGACGTCGATGCGTGTGGTCCTTACCACCAGTGCACCGATCGACACATGTCAAGGTCTTGGATCGGTAAGGACGACGTAAGGTCATCCGGTCACGTCGACGGACATCATTCCCCTGATCCGTTGCCAACGAGGGGACCGTCGATGAGTCGACTACGGAGAAGTCTGGCCTTCCTGATCGTGCTGACCACCGGTCTGGCGACCGCACCGGGCGTCGCGTCGGCAGCCGCGGCGCTGCCCACGTACACGTTCGTGGACCTGGGAACGCTCGGTGTGCCGAGCACGGGGGAGCAGCCCACCAGCGACGGCTACGCCCTCAACGACGCCCGTACCGTGGTGGGCGTCTCCACGATCGACGGTGTCTACAACTTCCACGCGTTCGCCTGGGCCGGCGGGGTGATGAGCGACCTGGGCGCCCTGTACACCGGACCGTACGGCGCGAGCTCCGCGGCGGGCATCAACGACCGGGGCGTCGTCGTCGGGGCCACCCACGTCAACGCGACGGAGCCTCCGCACGCCTTCCGCTATGCCGGCGGGGTCATGACCGACCTCGGCACCGGCTACGGCGCGGGCAGCGGAAGCTCGGCGTACGACGTCAACGACGACGGCGTGGTGGTGGGCAGCCGGTTCGAGACGCAGGGGGCGCCGACCCGGGCGGTCGTCTGGCGCAACGGCAAAGTGGTCGACCTGGGCACGCTCGGCGGCCAGGCGGGCCCCTGGGGCACGGACAGCATCGCCTACGGCGTGAACTCGTCCGGGCATGTCGTCGGCGGCGCCGCCGTGCCGAGCGGCGGCCTGCACGCCTTCGTCTACAAGGGTGGGGCGCTGACGGACCTCGGCACCCTCGGCGGTGTCACGGACTCCACGTACGCCCGGGACATCAACGACCGGGGTCACGTCGTCGGTATCTCGCAGAACACCACCGGCCAGCTGCGCGCGACGCTCTGGCGCAACGGCACCATCCGCGACCTCGGGTCCCTCGGCGGCAACTACTCCGAGGCGCGGGCCGTGAACGAGACCGGCCAGGTGGTGGGCATCGCCCGGACCAGCAGCCCCGCCTTCTACAACGAGCGGGCGTTCCTCTGGCAGGGCGGCCGGATGGTCGACCTGAACACCCGTGTGCGGAACCTTCCTCCGACGGTGACGCTGCGCTCCGCCGAGGACGTCAACGACGACGGCGTCATCGTGGGTCTCGCCTGCCCCGTCGACTGCGCCGAGGGCGGCGATCGCGCGCGCCGGGCCTACCTCCTGGTGCCGACGAGCTGACCCGCGACCGGGGCGACCGGCGCCTGTCGTGCCCGCGCGGGACGGGCGCCGGTCAGCGCGTCGCTGTCCCGTTGTCGTACGACTCGCGGGCGTCGAGCAGTTCGTCCCAGTGCTGCGCCACCCAGGCGCAGGCGACCGCGATCGGTTCGAGCATGCTGCGGCCCACCGGCGTCAGCTCGTACTCGACGTGCGCGGTCGCTCCGGCGTGGACGGTCCGGGTGACCAGCCCGTCCCGTTCGAGGGAGCGCAGCGACTGGGTGAGGACCTTGGGCGTGACGCGGCGCAGCGGCACGCGCAGCTCGGAGAACCGGCGAGGCCCGTCTTCCAGGCAGCGGATGATGAGCGCCGCCCACTTGTCACCGAACCGGATCGGATTGAGCGCGGAGGGGCACAGCTCGTCGAACATGTCGGCGGGCAGGGGTTGCCTCATGGCCTGACGATAGCTGGTATCCCGGCGGTAACCAGGCCCGGCGATAGCGTCGGCGAACCGGCCGGGCGTACGGGCTCCGGCCCTGGTGAGAGGCGTTCGCCATGAACATCGTGATCTTCGGCGCGGGCGGCCGGGCCGGACGGCAGGCCGTCGCCGAGGCGCGTCGACGCGGCCATCGGGTCACCGCCGTGGTGCGTGACCCGGCGGCCCAAGGCGACCTGGGTGGGGCGCACGTGGTGGCGGGCGACGTCACGGACGCCGCGAGCGTCGCGCGCGCCGCCGCCGGGCAGGACGCCGCGATCAGCGCCGCCGTGGACCTGTCCCGGCCACCGGGCGACTTCTTCACGACGTCGTCCCGCGCCCTGTCCGCCGGCCTGGCCGAGGCGGGCGTACGCCGCCTGGTGGTGGTGGGCCTCGCGTCGATCATGCCCGGGGCGTCCGGCGTCGCCCTGATGGACGAGCCCGGCTACCCCGACGAGTACCGCTCCTTCTACCTGGGCCACGCGGCGGGCCTCGACGAACTGCGGACCTGCGATCTCGACTGGGCGTACGTGGCCCCGGCCGGCGACTTCGACCACGACGGCACGCGTACCGGCCGCTATCGGGTCGCCGAGCACGGCGACCCGGCCAGCCGGATCAGCTACCCGGACTTCGCGATAGCGCTGGTCGACGAAATCGAGGCGCCTCGCCACCACCGTTCCGCCGGAAGCGTTCGGGAGGTGTGATGCCCGAGGTCCACGACAGCCCGAACACCTGGGTCGCCGAGCACATCCGCCGTTTCGAGGAGACCGGCGGCAGACCACGGCCGGGCGTGCGCGACCTGCTCCTGACGACCCGTGGCCGACGAACCGGCGAGCTGCGCCGCACCGCGCTCGTGTACGAACGCGATGGCGACCGCTACGTGCTGGCCGCCTCGAACCGCGGCGCGGAGCACCACCCCGCGTGGTATCTCAACCTGCTCGCCGACCCGTACGTCACCGTGCAGGTCGGTACGGAGACCTTCGCCGCCCGGGCGCGCACCGCCACCACGCGGGAGCGTCCGCGCCTGTGGCGTCTGATGGTGTCGGCCAGGTCGGAGTACGCCGCCTACCAGCAGCGGATCACCCGGGAGATACCCGTGGTAGTCCTGGAACGCGTCGAAGACTGAACGACGACGCCTGGTGGCCGGCAGGCGGAACCGCACCGCCGGTCTGGAAGAGCGGGCGACGGGAATCGAACCCGCACCGTCAGTTTGGAAGACCATTCTCGGCTGTCGTGATCTGCCTGAATCGCCTGGTCAGCGGCGGTGTCGTGGTGCCCGATCATGACTGCTCTCGACCCGTTGGGACACGGGTTACCGGCACGTGGCTGGCACGGTCGCGCGGTTGTCCGGCGGCGTACGGCTTACCGCCCCCGGCCACGCTGGTCGGGGGCGGCTTGCCGTGTCGCCGGCTTTCCGCGTGGCCGAGTGCCGGTGGTGCCGGTGCTGACCGTGCGACAATGGGCGGCGGTGTGGGGTGCAGGAGGTGGGTCGTGATGTCGAGCAGCGCCGAGCGGATGCCCGAGTGGCCGACCGCTGAACATGTGCCCGCCGAGGAGTTGGCCCGCCGGCAGGGTGTGCAGCCGGTCGCCTCCGTCGACGACCTGGCCCGGCCGGGCCTGTTCGAGTCCGACGACGAGTTGGACGAGTTCCTCGCTGACCTGTACGCCTCTCGGCGGGCCAGCGTCGCGTGAGCCTGGTCGTCCTGGATACCGACGTGGCGTCGGCGATCCTGCGCGGTCGTCTGCCTGACCGACTTCGTGCCCGGCTGGCCGGTAAGACGTTGTGCATCACGTTCGTCACGCTTGGCGAGCTGACCAAGTGGACCGTGCTGCGGAGCTGGGGGCCGCGCAAGCTGGCTGACCTGGCGCAGTGGCGATCCGGCGTGGTCCTGCTGCCCTTCGACGAGGCGGTAGCGACGACCTGGGGCCAGCTCCAGGCGCGGGCACAGCACCGGGGGCGGCCCCGTCCGACGAATGACTCCTGGATCGCGGCCTGCTGCCTGGTCGACCGGCTGCCGCTGGCGACTTTCAACGGCAAGGACTACGCCGAGTACGACGGCCTGCGGCTGTTCGACGTCTCGTAGCACCAGGGCTTCGCGTGCGCCGATCCCATCGGCTCCTGGCGGTCATCGACCGGCCGAACCCGTGCATCCGGTGGCAAGCCGCGAAGCGGCGCGGCAGTCGATCGCCCCGACCTCGACGGCGGCCGACCACCCCGCGATCGTCCCTACCGGGCTGGCAAGTACAGATCAGGACAGCGCTGGCGGCGAGCCTTCGGTACGGTCCGGCGGATGAACCTCGCTGCGAGACACGCCTCCACGATCCGGGTCGTCGGCAACCTGGCTCTACTCGCCGGACTGCTGGTCTCTGTCATCACGCTGGCGAGCGACCCCGGGTCGGCCGAGCCGCACGTCCTGGCGGGCTTCCTCGTCGCCACCGGGATCGGGCTGCGCATCGAAGCCGCGATCAGTTCACCTCGGGCATGACCACTCGAACTGGGAACTGCCCGCCGCGCCGGCCGATGCCGGCCGGAGGCCGCCAGCAGGCCGAGTGCGGCGGGCGGGCCGCGCTTGCGCGGCCCCTTGATCCTAAAGAGACTGTTTCGGCAGTAGGTGAGTTGAAGCGGAACTCAGACGGACGGTCGCGTGGCCTGTGACAGCCTGGTCGACGTGCTGCCCACGCCCCTCCTGGGATCGCGTCATTGATGGCTGGTTGCCGACGTTTCACGCTGTCTTGTGCCCCGTGTGTGCCCCGGACGACCGCTTGACCTTGCGTTCGCCGATACGGAGTTACAGGTCCGGCACGCTGACCTCATGGATGAAGCCCTACGGCCCGCATCGCAGCACGCTACGCGACTGACGGGTATCGACACCGTGTCCCACTCGGCGAAGCGACAATTGCGCGGTGGAAGACTTACCTGAACCAGCGGTCACGGCACCATCGCTGGCGGCCCCCCCGGCCTGACCTCCAACCGAAGCCTGAGGGGCATCCCCCAGATACCGACTTCGCTGGCGACGAGGACGATGACATCCCAGATGCGGAGACTGACCAGCGACCTGAGGATGAGGATGAGGTCGAACTTGCGGTTGCTCAGCTTGTAGCTGGCGGGTTTGAGTTCATACCCGTTGAGTCACGTCGCGGGTCTAGGATGCCGGGCGAAAAGTGGTACAGGATATTGTCCACCGACAGGAGCGGCCAGAAAGCCATCGTTGGCCGTCTCCCCCGCATCTCAATTCCGGCGTTCCTCGAAGAAAGGCAAGAGAGCTTCATTCTGCATGAGGACGGCCTTGGGCTCTCCTCGCCTGATGGGCGTTTCGTCGAGCTGCTGATTTGAAGAGACGGCGTGCGGAATGCTTACCTGTCACCAATTCATGCTTACGTCTCGCCTCGGTTGAGTTGTCCATCAGCAGAGATGGAGCCGGATCACGAGGGGTTATTCTCAACTCTGTTCGGCAGAAAGCATGGGGACTTAAAGCCATCTCTTTCCAGCCTTAAGCGAGGGGTGATTCTCTACCATGTAGGCAACCGAAGGGGTGACTGTATTGAGATTTCCTCACCCACCGCAACCCTGGCCGCTCCATACTTCGAGCTGGTACCTCGTCCGTTCCTTGCGGACCCGCTGACTGTCAACTCTGTGAAGGTTCGCTTCATGGAACCGTCGTCTGCCGACAACGCACTTCGGCGCGCAAGAGACGTGGTTAGCGCAGCCGAATAGTGCACTCAAAAGCAGCCGGCGGCACTGCCGGAACCGACCCCCTGTTTCCCACTGACGATGAGGCCAACTTCCTTACCCCCGACATCGAGCTGATTCGCCTGGTTGCAATCGAGGTAATTACGATGTTTGCCACAGCGCATTCGCGCTGAATTAGACGTCGGGGTGGAAACCATCCCGTCTGCCGTCGACCCGCCCTCCTGGAGCCGGAGCGCCCCGCCGGGGGCGCGGTAACCGCAACCAGTTCGCCGCCGCGACCCACCGTGCGGACCTGGCGTGCCCTTCTTTGCGCCGCGCCGATCGGGCGCGGCCCGGCCGGCTGCCGGCCCACAACCTCAACCACCGTCAGCGGCGGCCCCCGGGCTTCCCGCTCTCCGCGCCAGCCGACGGGCGTTCTACGTGGCCGGAGTCGGAGCGCCAGCGGAGCGACGGACGCGCGCCCAGGCGGCGGCGCGTGCGGCCCGTTCAGGGCCGCCTTGAAGACGTACAGCAGTTCTGCGCCGTCTCTTTGAACTGGCGAACACGGATGGGGTGCCGTCCTGGTCGATCTGGTTCGGTTGGCTAGGCTCTGGCTCATGAGGCAGGCGGATTCGGATCGGACCTACGCGGATGGTACGGCGATTGAGTCCGTGGTAGGCGAGTTCATCGAGGCGGTGCAGGCTGGGAACTCGGTGCCGCTGACGAAGGACGGCGAGGTCGTGGCGGTGGTGGTGTCGCCCGAGGTCGCGGAGGCTGGACGGCAAGCGCTGGGCCGTTAGCTGCGTTCTTACTGCACGAGTCGGCTGGTGTAGCCGGCGTCGACCAGGCGGGTGTAGGCAGCGCGGACCTCGTCGGGGATGTGCTGGGGGATGGCGAAGCCGAGTGCGGCGTACTTGTCAATGCGTTGGGTGTCGCCGACGAGCATGTCCATGACCTTCTTGGTGTTGCCGATGCTGGTCACATAGTCGTCGAGTGAGAGCGGGTCGGACGCGCAGATCACGTCGACCTCTGGCCAGAGCTTCTTGCAGGTGGCGTACGCCCGGCGTTGTTGGTACGGACGAGACATCAGGATCACCGACCGGGTGTGGATCTTATGCTCGGCAAGGAGCGCGCGGACGTACTCAATGTTCTGGCCGGTGTTCGTGGCCTGCGTGTCAATGAGGATTGCGTCGGCCGGCACACCGTGGGCTATTGCGTACTCCCGGTAGTGGACGGCTTCGCCCCGGGGGAATGTCTCGATGGTGGTCGGGGCGTTGGCGCCGGTGAAGACCAGGTGCGGGTAGATCCGCTGGTGGTAGAAATCAGTGGCGATCTTGGCGACTCCAAGGTCATGACTGCCTAGTCCGATGCCGACATCAACGGGTCGGATCTCGTGGTGCATGTTGTGGTAGTCCCACAGGCGCTCGACATCAGCGCGGTGCTCTGCCGGGATGGTCGGGGGAGGCGTGGGCATCGCTTGTCTCTCTCAGTCGGGGATCTTGAAGGTGTACGACCAGGTGAAGCGGGATGCGGCGTGTACTCCGCGGGCGAACTCGACTGGTCGGCCTTCTTTGGTGGACGTGGTGCGGTACAGGATCATCACCGGTTCTCCGGCGGGGAGCTGGAGTAGTTCGGTTTCCCCGGGTGTGGGCATGCGGGCGTGCACGGTCTCGGTGATGGTGTCCGGCTCCAAGCCTCGGGCGGTGAGGATGGCGAAGCCGCCGCCTTGTCCGGCTGGCCCTGGTGTCGGGTCGACCAGGGATGTGCCTTTCACGTCTTCGGGCCGGTAGTAGCTGGTCAGCGTGTGGGTCGGCACGCCGGCCTCTTTGACCAGGCGGGCGCGCTCGTAGACGGGTGCACCGAGCGAGAGATGGAGTGCTGCGGCGACTTCGGCGTCGGCTTCGGTCAGTTGTACCTCGTTGGTCTGGTCGCCGGGCGTCCACGCGCGGCCGGTGGCCTCGCGGTCGGCGGCGAAGGCGACGAGCCCGGATTTCCATTTGTTCTTGGCGTAGCGGTCGGTGCCGAGGCGTTTCATCGCCACGCGCGGGCGGACGACGGTGCCGCGCCGACGGACGGGCGTGACTAGTCCTTCGGCTTCGAGGACTCGTACCGCCTGGCGGGGAGGCCGTGATGCTTGACGCTACGGAAGTTCCGAACACGCCCGGGTCATCCTTGATCCCTTCCGGCTGCACCATCCAGACCGTTGCACCCGGCGTGGTGCGCGTCGGGGCCTGCTCATCCTGTGCGGGCCGCACCTGGAAGTACGTCCGCACCCGGGCTGAGGTCGGTGCGATCGGGCATGGAGCAGCGGCCGGCCGGCGTCTGGTCCGGCGGTTATGCCCGGACTGCGCGGGATCCGGTCGCGCGTCGAGCTGCTGAGGCTGGCCCGGGGTGGGTGCCGGTGTAGGACGTCGACCCGAACGACGGTCCGTGAATGGCCCGCCCGCCCCGGTGCCTCGCACCGTCACGCCGCGTCGGCCCGGTGCCCCTGTTCCAGGTGATCTGGTGCTGATCGACGGTCGGGCGTCGGTGCAGTTCGGCGGTGACCGGGCGCTGTGGCTGCGGGTGACCTCGGTCTGCGACAAGCCGACGTATCACGGCTGGGTGTGGCTGACCGGATATTCCATCAACCTGGCCGCCGGTGAAGCCCTGGCCCGGCGGGAGGTCTTCGCTCAGATCGCCGGTCTTCAGATCCAGCGGCCCATCACTGAGAACGCGCCGCCTCGCAGCAACGCGGCGTCAAAGACGAGGAGACGCGGTGTTTGACGTTCGGGTACGACTCGGAGCGGTGCTGGACATCGACGCGACCGATCGCCTTCTACCCTCTGACGGGCCGGTGCGGTTATGGGTTACCGGGGTGCGGCTGGTGGTCAACCGCCCTCCCCAGGACGAGTGGATCTGGGTTGAGGGCATCAGGCTCTCCCCGTCGGGACGTCGAGGCCCTCAAGCGCAGATCCTGGTACGCGCGAGCAAGCTTCCACCGCAAGGCCCGGTTCAGTGAGCGTCTACGTGTCGGGCGCGGTACGCGATCAGCTATAAGAAACAGCGACCGCTCAGGCAGCCGCCGAACCCGGCATCACCGCAGCCGGACGAAGAGCGGCAGCGGTGTGCCGCTGACCTGGGCCGAAATCCGTGGAGCGGGCGACGGGAATCGAACCCGCACCGTCAGTTTGGAAGACTGAAGCTCTGCCATTGAGCTACGCCCGCGCTCGGCCCCGCCGGAACGGGGCGCGCCGACAGCGTACCCAATGCCGGTTCTGGGCGCGCGACCGCGCCACCGCCCCGGCGGCGTCGTGTCGTGCCGACGCCGGGCCGCGCCACTCAAGATCCGCACAACAACCCCGAAGTTGTGGCATCCGCGCGCCGGGAAGCCGCAGTTGCCCCGATGTTGTGCGGATCTTGAAAGGCCGGATGGGGCGAAATGGGAGATCTGTCCGGGTGGCGGACGCCCCGGCACTGCCTGAGGCGCGGCGACGGCATAGACTGCACGTCGCCACGGGGTGTGGCGCAGCTTGGTAGCGCACTCGCTTTGGGAGCGAGGGGCCGTGGGTTCAAATCCCGCCACCCCGACTGTCGTCCGCGTCCGGGTCGCCCCGGGCGCTGCGAGCCGGCCCCGCCGGCTCGCCTACACTCGATGGGCCAATCGAAGGCCCAGAATCAAAACCCAGATCCGTCAAGGAGTACGCCTGTGAAGAGCACCGTCGAGACTCTGAGCCCGACGCGCGTGCGGCTCGCCATCGAGGTGCCGTTCGTCGAGCTCGAGCCGAGCCTCAAGAAGGCGTACCGGGAGATCGGTTCGCAGGTCCAGGTCCCGGGCTTCCGCCGGGGCAAGGTGCCGACCGCGGTGATCGACCAGCGGGTGGGCCGGGGCACCGTCCTCAACGAGGCGGTCCAGGAGGCCATCCCGGAGAACATCATGGCCGCGGTACGCGAGCACGACCTGAAGACGCTGGGGCGTCCCGAGGTCGAGATCACCGAGTTCAACGACGGTGACTCGCTGAACTTCACCGCCGAGGTCGACGTCCGTCCGGAGATCACCATCCCGGACGCGTCCACCATCGAGGTGACCGTCGACGAGCTGCAGATCGACGACAGCGAGATCGACGAGCAGGTCAAGAACCTGCGGGAGCGGTTCGCCACCCTCAAGACGGTCGAGCGGGCCGCCGCCGAGGGCGACTACGTGCAGATCGACCTGAACGCGACCGTCGACGGCGAGGACGTGCCGGGCGGTCAGGCCAGCAACATCTCCCACGAGGTGGGCAGCAAGCAGCTCCTGCCGGGCCTGGACGAGGCCGTGGTCGGCCTCGCCGCCGGCGACAGCACCACCTTCACCACCCAGCTCGTCGGCGGCGACTTCGCCGGCCGCGACGCCGACGTGGCGGTGACCGTGCGCACGGTCAAGGAGAAGGAGCTGCCGGAGCTGAACGACGAGTTCGCGCAGATGGCCAGCGAGTTCGACACGATCGAGGAGCTGCGCGGCGACCTGCGGTCCCGGGTCACCCAGGGCAAGCAGGTCGAGCAGATCTACGCCGCCCGCGACAAGGCGCTGGCGCAGTTGGTCGAGACCGCCGAGGTGCCGGCGCCGGAGGGCGTCGTCCGCGAGGAGGTCGCCAGCCGCAAGCAGGCGATGGTCGACCAGCTCGAGCGGATCGGCGCCTCCCTGGAGGAATACCTGGCGGCCGAGGAGAAGACCGAGGAGCAGATCGACGCCGAGCTGACCGAGGCGGCCACCGAGGGCGTCAAGGTGCAGCTCCTGCTCGACACCCTGGCCGACGCGGAGGACGTGCAGGTCTCCGACGACGAGTTCGGGCACGAGATCGTGCACCGGGCGCAGCGCGCCGGGATGGCCCCGCAGCAGTACTACGACCAGTTGGTGCGCTCCGGCGCCGCCGCTGCGGTCTTCGGTGACGTCCGGCGCGGCAAGGCGCTCGCGGCCGTCATGGAGCGCATCACGATCAAGGACTCGGCCGGCAACCCGGTCACCCTGGACGCGCTGCGCGCCGCCAACGAGGCCGAGCACAACCACGAGCACTGATCGTCGGGTGCGGCCGCCGTCCGCCGCTGCGCGGTGCACGGCGGCCAAACCCTTTCCGGGTACGCCCGGAGTTGAGCGCTGCCGGGGTACGCCCGGAAGGCCCGCGCCGCGGGTGCCCGACACAGCTGCGCTGAGAGCGAACAGTGCCCCGACCGGGACTCTGCGGCCCCGCACAGCGGTTAGTGTCGGGAAAGACGGTACGGAGAGCGAAGGGCTGCCATGACCGACATGCACATCCCCAAGAAGTCGCTCCGGGCGATTGACGCGCGCGGTGGCGACTCCATTGGCAACCTCGACGACTCGGTCTACAACCGGTTGCTCAAGGAACGCATCATCTTCCTGGGCAGTGAGGTGACCGACCAGGTCGCCAACCGCATCTGCGCGCAGCTGCTGCTGCTCGCCGCGGAGGACCCGGACCGCGACATCAACCTGTGGATCAACTCGCCGGGTGGCTCGGTCTACTCGGGCATGGCGATCTACGACACCATGCAGTTCATCGACAACGACGTGTCGACCGTGGCGATGGGCATGGCGGCCTCGATGGGTCAGCTGCTGCTCTGCGCGGGCACCAAGGGCAAGCGTTACGCCCTGCCGCACGCCCGGATCATGATGCACCAGCCGTCCGGTGGTCTGGGCGGCACGGCGTCCGACATCGCCATCCAGGCGGAGCAGATGCTCTACACGAAGCGGATGTTCCAGGAGCGGGTCGCGCACCACACCGGCCAAGACCAGTCGCAGATCGAGGCGGACTCGGACCGGGACCGTTGGTTTACCGCCCAGGAGGCCATGGACTACGGCTTCATCGACAAGGTGATCATCGGGGCCGCACAGGTTCCGGATGGCGCCGGGACCCTGAGCTGAGGAGCTGACGATGACCGACCTGAGCCTGCCGCCCCAGTTCGCGGCCGTGCACAACCGTTACGTGCTGCCGTCGTTCGTCGAGCGCACGTCGTACGGGGTCAAGGAGTCGAACCCGTACAACAAGCTCTTCGAGGACCGGATCATCTTCCTCGGCGTCCAGGTGGACGACGCGTCGGCCAACGACGTGATGGCCCAGCTGCTGACGCTTGAGGGCACCGACCCGGACCGCGACATCATCATGTACATCAACTCGCCGGGTGGCTCGTTCACGGCGATGACGGCGATCTACGACACCATGCAGTACGTCCGCCCCGACATCCAGACGGTCTGCCTCGGGCAGGCGGCCAGCGCCGCGGCCGTGCTGCTGTCGGCGGGCACCCCGGGCAAGCGGATGGCGCTCCCGAACTCGCGGATCATCATCCACCAGCCGGCCACCGAGGGCGGCTACGGGCAGGGCTCGGACATCGAGATCCAGGCCCGGGAGATCCTGCGGATGCGGACGCAGTTGGAGGACATGTTGTCCCGCCACTGCAACCGTCCCATCGAGCAGGTCCGCAAGGACATCGACCGTGACAAGATCATGACGGCCGAGGAGTCCAAGGAGTACGGGCTGGTCGACACGATTCTGACCAGCCGCAAGAAGGGTCTGCTGGCGACCCACTCCGCCAGCTGAGCGGTACCGGGTCAGAGGTTGGCCGGGGCGTGAAGTTCCCGGCCGGCCTCTGACACACCCGTTTTGGGGGTCGGAGAATGCCCCGCCAGCGGGTAACGTCGGGTCCGTACCGCTTCGCCGGTCGGGCCAGCGAAGCGAACCAAGCCGGGCGGCGCGCAGCGTCCGCAGGTCAGGGCCGGGTCTCCGGCCGACGAGTGCAGGGAGAACGTAGGTGGCACGGATCGGTGACGGCGGCGACCTACTGAAATGCTCCTTCTGCGGTAAGTCGCAGAAGCAGGTCAAGAAGCTCATTGCGGGCCCAGGGGTCTACATCTGCGACGAGTGCATCGATCTCTGTAACGAGATCATCGAAGAGGAGCTGGCCGAGTCCGGCGAGGTGAAGTGGGAAGAGCTTCCCAAGCCGATGGAGATCTGCCAGTTCCTCGACAACTACGTCGTGGGGCAGGACCAGGCCAAGAAGGCGCTCGCCGTCGCGGTCTACAACCACTACAAGCGCATCCAGGCAGAGGCGGCCAACGCGCCGGGCTCCGGCAGTGACGCCGTCGAGCTGGCCAAGTCCAACATCCTGCTGCTCGGCCCGACGGGGTGCGGCAAGACGCACCTGGCGCAGACCCTCGCCCGGATGCTGAACGTCCCGTTCGCCATCGCCGACGCCACCGCGCTGACCGAGGCGGGCTACGTGGGCGAGGACGTGGAGAACATCCTCCTCAAGCTGATCCAGGCCGCCGACTACGACATCAAGCGCGCCGAGACCGGCATCATCTACATCGACGAGGTCGACAAGATCGCCCGTAAGTCGGAGAACCCGTCGATCACCCGCGACGTCTCCGGCGAGGGTGTGCAGCAGGCCCTGCTCAAGATGCTGGAGGGCACGGTCGCCAACGTCCCGCCCCAGGGCGGTCGTAAGCACCCGCACCAGGAGTTCATCCAGATCGACACCACGAACGTGCTGTTCATCTGCGGTGGCGCGTTCGCCGGCCTCGACCAGATCATCGAGTCCCGCACCGGGCAGGGCGGCACCGGTTTCGGCGCCCGGCTGCGGTCGGTGTCCGAGCGGTCGACCGACGACATCTTCAGCCAGGTCATGCCGGAAGACATGCTCAAGTTTGGGCTCATCCCCGAGTTCGTCGGCCGGCTCCCCGTGATCACCAACGTGCGCAGCCTGGACCGCAGCGCCCTGGTGCGCATCCTGACCGAGCCGCGTAACGCCCTCGTCCGGCAGTACCAGCGCCTGTTCGAGTTGGACGGCGTCGAGCTGGAGTTCGACGAGCCGGCGCTGGAGGCCATCGCCGACCAGGCCATGCTGCGGGGCACCGGAGCCCGCGGTCTGCGGGCCATCATCGAGGAGGTCCTGCTCTCCGCGATGTACGAGGTGCCGAGCAACCCGGACGCCGCCCGGGTGCTGATCACCCGCGAGGTCGTCCTGGAGAACGTCAACCCGACGATCGTTCCGCGCGAGTTCACCGGGCGTCGGGCCCGGCGGGACCGCGAGGAGAAGTCGGCCTGATCGTCCCCGCGTCACGCCGGCCGTTCGTCACTGACGCGGCCGGCGCGACCGTGTCCGGCGGTCCCACTCGCCCGACGGGGTGACCGTCACCATCATCAGCCGAGCCGGTTCGTCGGCGTCGTTGCGGTAGCCGTGCTCCCGGTCGGCGTGGAACTCGATCGTGTCCCCGACCCGTACGGCGTGATCCTGCCCGTCCACGCGGACGACCACCGCCCCGGCGAGGACGTGCAGGACCTCCCGGGTGCCTCGGGGATGGTCGGCGGAGCGGTGTCGTTCTCCGGGTTCCAGCCGCCAGTCCCACAGCTCGACGAGGTCGGGTTCGCCGAGTCCGCTGAGCAGGTGGGCGGTGCCGCCGTGCTCGCCCTGCCAGAGCACGGGTGCCTCGGCCGTCGAGCTGATCCGCACGGTCTGCTCCTCGTCGGGCTCGAGCAGCCGGGCGATGTTGACGCCGAACGCGTCGGCGACCCGGCACAGCGTGCCGACGCTGGGGTTGGTGCGCGCGCTCTCGATCTGTACGAGCATCGCCTTGCTCACCCCGGACCGGCCGGCCAACTCCTCGAACGACCAGCCCCGGGCGGCGCGCAGCTCCCGTACCTGCCGGGCCACCGCGGCCGTCACCGCACTCACACGGCCACCTGCATCGGTCATCAAACTATCCTTCACGGTTACTATTGTGGTACGACAGTGGCATGCTCCCCATTCTCCTGGCAACGATGTCCGCAGTCGCGTTCGGCACCGCCGACTTCTCCGGCGGCAAGGCGTCCCGCCGCGCAGACCCCATCGCGGTGACCGTGGTCTCCCAGCTCCTGAGCGTCCCGCTGCTGGTCGCTCTGGTGCTTCTGGTGCCGGGGTCACCGACGGTCGCCGACATCGCCTGGGGACTGCTCGCGGGGACGGCGGGCGCGGGCGGCATCGTGCTGCTCTACCGGGCGCTCGCCGGCGGGATGATGGCCGTGGTGGCGCCGGTCACCGCGATCACCGCCGCCGTGGTGCCGATCGTCGCCGGCCTGTTCACCACCACCTTCCCCGGCGCCCCGGCACTCACCGGCGCCGGCCTCGCGGTGGTGGCGATCGCCCTGGTCAGCCTCGGCGAGGGCGGTGGCCGACCGAGAGTCCCCGCCCGACTGGTGGGGCTCGCCCTCGCGGCCGGCGCGCTCTTCGGCATCTTCTTCACCCTGCTCGGTCAGGCCAGCGAGAGCGCGGGCATGTGGCCGGTGGCAGCGGTACGGACCAGCTCGATCGCGTTCGGCCTGCTCCTCGCCGCCGGCACCGGTGTGCGACTGCGGCTCGAACGGCGGGTGCTCGGTTGGGCGGCCCTCGCCGGTCTGCTGGACAGCGCCGCCAACGCGCTCTTCCTGGCCGCTGCCGCGCGAGGGCACCTCAGCATCGTGGCGGCGATCGCCGCGCTCTACCCCGCGAGCACGGTACTGCTCGCGCTCGCCGTCGACCGCGAACGGCTGCGGCCGGTCCAGGTCGCCGGCCTCGGGTTCGCGGCGGGGGCTCTGGTGCTGGCCAGCATCTGAGGCTGTCCACAGCGGCCAGTCCGGTCGTACTCTTCTCTCATGCGCGTCGCCGTCTGTCAGCTCAACGCCCGGGACGACCGCAAGGCCAACCTGGCCGCCGCGGAGCTGCTGCTGGAACGCGCCGCCGCCGGCGGCGCGGACCTGGCCATCCTTCCCGAGTACGTCGACTATCTCGGCCCGGAGGCGGGTCTGCCGGAGCCGGAGCCGGTCGACGGCGAGGTGGGCAGCTTCTTCGCCGGGGTCGCACGGCGGCTGGGGATGTGGGTGCTGGCCGGGTCGTTCCACGAAGCCGGCCCGGACCCCGCGCACACCTGGAACACCTCGCTGGTCTTCGACCGCGCCGGCAGCCTGGCCGCGAGCTACCGCAAAATCCATCTGTACGACGTGGAGATCCCCGGTCGCGTCTCCTACCGGGAGTCCGAGACCGTCGCGCCCGGTGCCCAACCTGTCGTGGTGGACGTGGAAGGCCTCCGGGTCGGGCTGTCGATCTGCTACGACCTGCGCTTCCCGGAGCTGTATCGACGGCTCGCCACCGAGGGCGGCGCTCAGCTCCTGGTGGTGCCGGCGGCGTTCATGATGCACACCGGGCGGGACCACTGGGAGATCCTGCTCCGGGCCCGGGCGATCGAGAATCAGTGCTTCGTGGCGGCGGCCGGTCAGACCGGTGACCACGAGCCGGGCCGCACCTGCTTCGGGCGCAGCATGGTGGTCGACCCGTGGGGGACGGTCCTGACCCAGCTGCCCGACGGGCCGGGGGTGGCCGTCGCCGACCTGGACCTTGACCGGCTCTCCGTGATCCGGGCCGAGCTGCCGAGCCTCGCCAACCGCCGGCTCTGAGACTCAGCCCTCGAGCAGGACGCCGATCGTCGCTAGCCCGGCGATCACCGCGGCGGTGACCAGCAGGGCCGTGGTCATCCGGGACCTGCCGCGGCGGGCCAGTCGTCCGACCGAGAAGACCAGGACCACCAGCACGACCGCGCCGATCACCAGTTGCCAGAACGGCAGGAGGATGCCGAGCAGTGCTTCCTCGGCGAACACCGCGGTTTCCAGCCCGGACTCATCCATGACTGACACTCTGGCACGCCGACACCTGCCGCGTCGCCGACCACGATGCAGAGCGCGCCGGTCGACGTGACCCCAACCAGTGATGAACGCTGATTTGCCTTCTCCCGGCCGTCCGCGTAACTTTCTCTCTGCACGAGGGAGGCCGGACAAACCGGCCGACAACGGGCGCCAGGCTCGTGGCGGAGATGCCGAGCGAGACTGAGATCGGGCGGTGCGAAACACCTCGGAGACGGGGTTGCGGACGCGAAGCCGACCGGGTAGAGTTCTGAGGCCGGCAGGAGCCGGGCGGAGAACCGCGCAGCGGCGATCGGCCGGTCTGCGGTTTCCCACGAGAGTAACGACCGCCGGATACGGCGTGCGTCATCGTGGGTCCGGGCGAACCAGATTGATCACCTCAAATACGAGGTTGACAATGAAAGTTCGACCGAGTAGGTTTGAGCGGTTGCCCCGAAACGGGGTTCCACGGATGTGGAGCTTCTGATCGGTGTGTGGTTGTTCTTTGAGAACTCAACAGGGTGCTTGTAAAGCCAGTGCCAATTATGATTTATACCCCGGACTGG
>NZ_JBNCKS010000059.1:0-40207 GCF_049841635.1 Micromonospora sp. DT44
CGACATCGTCCGCGCCGCTCTCCACCTCACCCATTTCGAATACCGATACCTACCGGATTCTTGTTGAGATCACGTCATTGGATATGTCCCGAATCTTGGCCGACGGCGAAGAGCCTGGCTACGGGACGATCCGGCCGGTGGTCGAGGCGGGGGCGTTCGAGTACCTGGGTGCCCGCAAGCTGACCCGGTCGCACGTGGAGGCGCTCGAACCTCTCGCGGACCGAAGCTGGTTCGGTCGGTGCGCGGTTTTGCATGACGCTGACGGCAACCCCAGCGAAATCTACTTCTGGGGTTCCTCTGGTGACTAGGGGCGGGTTGCCCAGCGCAGGTCCGCGCCGAGGTTGTACAGGTCCTGGGTGAGCTGCGAGCCGGCCGGTAGAGCAGAGCGGCGGTGGCCTCCGAAACTGGCGGCCCGGAAATGCCCCGGTGCTGCCGGTCTCCGGACCCGCCGCCGCGAGCGGCCTACGCCTTTTGGCCGGTTGGAGCGCCCCCGGCTCTGTCGCGAGCCCGATGGCAAGTCCTTGCGGGCTTCCTACGCTTCCTCATTATGTCGATCACCCGACGGGTCTCCGTCATCGCACCGGTCGCGGGTCTGCTACTCGGATTCCTTGACTTCGTCTGGATCAAATTCGTGCCGGCGCCCTTCGGTGGCCTCGGCAATTCGATTGCGGTCTGGGCGGTGGCGGCGTTCCTGCTCGCGTTCTTTCTCCGTCGGCCAGCGGGCCGGGCCATCGCCGCAGCGGTAATCATGCTGCTCATCGCCGTGCCCAGCTACTACATCGCCGCAGCGCTTATTCAGCATGACGACTGGTCAACGGTCTGGGACGTCACCGCGCGGCAGTGGATGGTGCTGGGAGCGATCGCTGGAATCGTGTTCGGATTCGGGGGTGTGGTAGCCCGCCAACCTGGGCCGTTCCGGCGGCCGGCCCTCGGGTTGGCGGCTGCGGTCCTTCTCGCCGAAGCGATCCTGCAGTTGCTGAGGATCGGCCAGCCAAGTTACGACACCGCGAACATCGTCCAGTACGTACTCGTCCTGGTTGCCCTGGCTGTCCTGAGTCCCCTAGCCGTGGCGCGGACCTGGCCGGACCGCGCACTCGCCCTGGCGTACGCGGTTCCGATGTCTGGCATCGGCTACGTACTCGTGACCGCTACCGCTTTGCGGTCGAAATAGGGTGACACGACTCCGGCCGTCCCGCTGCCGGAGCGCGCCGGGCCAGCGCTCTCGCCGGCGCTGCGGCATTACGTGAGCGACGGGCTGGGGCACGTCGGGGGCGGCTGGGTCACGATCTCACGCGGCGGTTGCACGGTGGCGGGCGCGTACCAGGTGGTGCAGCGCCACCAGGGGAGCCACGCCCGCCGGATACCAGGCCAGGTCGACGGGGTCGAACTGCACACCCAGCGCGAGCCTCGCGGCGAGACTCCGCGCCGACAGTTCGGCTGGCAGCCCGGTCAGCTGTGCGAGCTCCACTACCCAGCAGAAGACAATGGCGACGGTCCCGGCGGGCATCGGCGCCATCCGTGGCCACAAGAACAGCACCGCGGCCCAGACCATCGACGCGTACAGCGCGGTGCCGGAGTACTGCCGCAGCGCCCCGTCGTCGACGGCGCGAATCAGCAGTGCGAGGCCCAGGAACAGCAGCGCGGCCAGGGGCATGAGCCACCGCACCGTACGGGGCATGATCGACATTCCCGCTACGGTAGCCCTTTGCCGGACCGCCACCTGAGCCTCGCCTCGGCTCGATCGAGGGCTCCTACGCACGCCCTCGCTATGCATGCGCCGGGTGCTGGGATTGATGTGAGGATGGCGACGTGATGAGCATCGGCCCGTTGACACACCTCGACCGTGACGAGTGGGAAGCGTTGACCCGGAGTTTCCACGCGCACTGGGCTGGCCGGCCGGGTCGGCCCGCGACAAAGGTCGACGACGATGGCTACGAACGGACCTGGCAACGCCTGGTCGACGGTGGGCAGATCCGGGGCATCTGCGCACGGCTCGACGGCACGATGGTCGGCATCGCGCACTACCTGTTCCACGCAAGCGTCTGGGGGGCCGGGAGATGTTATCTGGCTGAACTGTTCGTCACGCCCGAGGTACGACGGCGAGGCATCGCCACCGCAATGATCGAATGGGTGGCGCAGGATGCCGACAAGCACGGCTCCCCACGCCTGTACTGGAACACCGAGGTGGATGCCGAGGCCCGAGCTTTGTACGACAAGATCGCGGTCTACCGGGGCTATGTCGTGTACAGCTACTCACCGTCTGCCACTGCCGCCACCTGAGCCAGGTCAGTACGCCGCCGATCACGGAATGCCGCGCCCCCGTGGTCGTTCACGCTTCAACGAACGACGAGCGCTTCGCCCATGCGGAAAGCGCCTTCAGCGCGGTCGATGTGCTGGCCGTCGTCGAACGCGGTGCTGGCGATCCGGAATCGTGACGGCTCGGCGATCTCCCCACTGGCGAGAGCCCACGGTCCTTCGGGGTCTGCGCCCGGTATCGCGGCGAGGAGAACGGCAGCGCCGTGCTGAGCAACGTCGTGGTCGGCGTGCGGCTCGTCGTACCGTGCGTGACGCAGCACCGCCGGGCCGGAGCGGATCGTCTCAGGCGGCACCCCGGGTGGTACGTGACGCCACCGTCGAGCAAGCTCCGCGAAGGCCGTCTGACGCTCGGCGCCACGACGCGAGCTCGCGGCGAGAATGGCGCTGCCCGCCTCGCCCGCGATACGGCAGATGTCGAGGATCGGCACGCCGGCGGCCAGCTTCGGATAGTGGTGGACGAGCCGAGCGTGGTTCAGCAACATGACCAGCGCCTGAGCGGCGGCCCGTTGCGGTGCGGTGAGGGTCGACGTCGGTACCGGCTCTCGTCGGCGCGGCCGTGTGTGCGGGGTGACGAGGTCGGCCGCCCGGCCGGCCGTTGACTCGTACCATCGCGGGTCGTCGGGCCAGACGGAAGCCTCGGTCGCCCGCAGGCGACCGGTGCGCCCGATCGCCACCCCCGGCCCGGCGTCGGTGCGGCTCACGGCGATCCCGACCCGGTCCTCGGCGTCGAACCGCAGATCGGTGACTCCGTCGAAGGTGAACCTCAGCGGCGCGGCCGGCCAGGGCTTCTGGGACCCGTCCCGTGAGACGCGTCCGGTACCGGGGGTGAACCGCCGTGGAGTGGCCAGGGTGAGCTGTACCCGCAATCCCGCATCCGAAGGTCGGGCCGTGAGCGAGCGGACGCTGCCGGCGGCGAGGTCGTAGTCGCGGGCGAGCGCGTCGACGATTTCCGCGGTCAGCCGGAAGACGCCCGGGAAGACGCGCCCCAGGTAGTTCCGATGAACGGAACGGTCCGGCTGTGCGGTGGGGAGCACTCTGTCCAGGCTCGGGTCCAGGTCGACCATCAGCCTGCGTCGGTCGACACCGAGGTCAGCCATCCACGGAAGGCCGGCGCGGGCTCGTCTGGATCGAAGGAATCTGGGAGCGCAGGCCGCGCCCACCAGAGGTACGGCGTTGTTGTCCCAGATATCGGCGATGCGGCCGATCCGAGCCGCGTCGAAGCCCCGGGCGTCCGTGGCCAGGGCGGTGATCTCGCGGATGGAGCGGTCGAGCAGCCCGGCGAAGGCTTCCAGCGGCGAACTCACGGCGGCGAGTATCGCACCCGCGAAACGTGGGCCGTGGCGTCGAACCCGCTGTCGCGTGGCGAGCTACCCATCAACGAGCGTCCCATGACTAGGATCGTTAACCTCGATCGAGTCCGATCGACGCATGGGGGAGTCGCATGTCGGAAGCCGGAACGCAGCCGCCCAGCCCCGACGAGGCGACGAACCCGGCCGAGTTCGTGACAGCGCTGCGGGCCCTGCGGGAATGGTCCGGCCTGACGTACCGGGAACTCGCGGCCAAGGCCGACGCCTCAGGGGACGTCCTGCCGTCGAGCACGATCGCGTCGGCGTTGAGCCGTACGACCCTGCCCCGGCAACAGGTGGTGCATTCCTTTGCACGAGCCTGCGGACTTGACGACGCCACGGCGGCCCGCTGGGTCGCAGCCCGTAACCGGCTTGCCGTCGGGCCGATCTCGAGCGGTTCTCCGGATCCGGTCGAGGAGGCCGAGGTGGCCACCGTGGAACCGGTCGCTCCGCCCGCCCCGGCTGCTCGGCCGCGACAGTCGAGGAGGGCAATCGTGCTGATCGCCGCCCTCGCCGCCGTGATCGGCTCGGGCACGGCGTTGGCCTGGAAGGGCGCCCTCGGCTCGGACAGCTCGGGTGGCCGTGCCGTGGAATCCTCCAGGGCTTCCACGCCCGCGACTGCCGCCCTGCCCGATGGCTGGTACCTGATCCGACCCGCGCACGTGCGGGATCGTGACCTGTGCCTGGGGGAGGGGCGGGAGCGTAACGGCCGCACCAACCGGCCGCTTGCGGTGCAACGGGCGTGCGAGCGGATCTCTCCGGACACCTTCCTCAAAGCTGTCGGTGTCGGGGTCTACGAGATCCAATGGCACCATCCGACGGAGGGCGTGGGCTGTCTGACCGTCGACGAGGCGCTGACGGTGGACGGGGCGTTGCTGGCGCCGGACGACTGCACCGGTGCCGCTCACCAGCGGTACCTGTTGGAGGCCACCAACGTGCCGGTTCCCAACGGCTACCGGCTACGTCCGATCCACAGTGGCCTCTGCGTTGGTGCGCTCGGCGGCCCGGCGGATGTGAACCCCGGCGCCGAGGCGATGCAGGCGAACTGCACCGGGGCCCTGGATCAGGAATTTCTGTTCGTCGCGACGAAACAGGAGAGCCGAGCGTCCTGAATCACTGCCGCGAATCGCGTTGGGCGAGAACGCCGCCGAGCTGATGACTGCGGCAGAGGCGGCCGGGCCCGGCCCTCCCCGAGATGCTCTCCGCCGGGCCATGCGCAGCCAGTCCGGCTCGGCTCAGGAATTATGCGCGGCTGGGGCACCCCCTCGTGGGCTGGCCGCGTCGCTACTCTCTGGGCATGACCGATAACCCGCTCTCGGCCAACGACGACCAAGCTCACCGTCCCCCTGTAGTAACCGGCGCCTTTCCATGGGCCGAGACCACCGCTGCGGTCATCTATGTCGGGACGGCTATGGCCACCGGAGTGCTCGGTAACGCCGCGTACGACGGGCTCAGGGCAGCGCTCGGACGGCTACGGCGCAGTCAGGTGTCTACCGCCCCCAAGTCCCCTGACCCAGACATCGAGCTGGTGGCGCGGACGGCGCTCAAGCTGCGGTGCGAAGAGCTCGGCGCGGAGGATCTGACCGGCTCCGCCGTCGATGCCATGGTATGGGCGGCGCACCCCGGCTGGGTGGTGTCCTTCAGCGTCCGAAACCCTGGATCGATCAGGTCCGTCTCGGTCAGTCTGTCGGTCGACGAGCAGAGGGCTGACGTAAGAGCTGAGATTCGTATCCCGGACGAACTACTCGCTCAGCGCCGTGATGAGCAAGAGGACGAGTAGGTGCTGCGGGTGATCATCAAGACGCGATTGTCGAAGGACAACAGCAGGCGGCAGCGCTGGCGCCCACGCGGAGGGGACGGGCCGCGAGGGATGGCCAACCCGCGATCGGCATTCGGGTCGTCGTCGATGTCAGGTTCGCAAACGTGACGGCGCAGATCACCGCTGGGCGGTTCCACGAGGCGGACGGTGTCGAAGACTGGCGTTGTCTCTACCACCTGGTCTCGGCCTACTTCCGGACTGGCTCGCTGTCGGCGGGGATCGCGCTCGTCGACGAGATCGGCCGGCTCGCCGGACGCGACGAGCAGAAGCATCTCAACCTGGACCTGCGCCACGCGGGCGTCACCGTTTCGCTGTCCCGGCGTGACATCTCATTGGCGCGACGGATATCGGCCGCTGCGCGGGCGTTGGGCATCCCCGCCGATCCCACCGCGGTGCAGCTCATCAACATCACCCTCGATGCCCTGGTGAAGTCGGACGTGCTGCCGTTCTGGCAGGCGCTGCTGGGATACCGGCAGATCGGTGACGACTACCTGGCCGATCCGGCGCGACGGGGGCCCGGATTCGGGCTGCAACCCATGGAGACGGCGCGACCGCAACGCAATCGGATGCATGTCGACGTCGCCGTCCCGCACGATCAAGCGGAGGACCGCATCGCCGCCGCCCTGGCCGCCGGCGGGCGCGTCGTCTCCGACGCGCACGCGCCGAAGTGGTGGGTGCTGGCCGACCCCGAGGGTAATGAGGCATGCATCGCGACCTGGGTCGGACGCGAGTAGCGGGCCAGCCATGGGTGAGTTTCGCCGTACCGTCGGGGCGAACTGCTCTCGCGCCGACTGGCCGGGCGTCACACCCGGCTCAGACCGAGCGCCTCGTCCACCCGGTCCAGCACCCCCACGTCGTCGTGGCCGACGCCGCGCAGCAGGTCGATGGCGGTTGCCCGGATCTGCCCGACGATCATGGTGACCGGCAGCGGCGGGTCGGACCGCAGCAGGCCCGCGGCGATCCGGACCGCCTCCAGGGCCGCCGCGTCGGCCCGGTGTGCGTGCCGGTCGGCGTCGGCGCCGCTGAGATCGCTGGCCAGAGCCTCCCCGGCCGACCGTACGGCGGCGGTCAGCGCGCCGATCGCGGCGGCCAGCTCCGGCGGTGTGGCGGTGTGCCGGCGGGTCAGGGTCACGCCGGCCCGGGCCAGCACCCGGATGTTGCGCGCGGCGTAGTCGAGCTGCCGCAGCGTCGCCTCCACGTCGACGAGCTTGCCCAGATGCCGGCGGCGCAGCCCCAGCCGCAGCGTCTCACCGGTGGCGAGCACGGCGGTCTGCAACTGAGCGACGCAGTCGTCCACCTGCCGAGCCTGGTCCAGCGCGGCGCGGGCGGAATCCTCGTCGCACCCCCGCAGCGCGCTGTTCACCTCGTCGAGCAGGTCGGCCAGGTCGGTGTAGCTGCGCCGCGCCTGCGCCACGAGCGGGGCCAACGGGTCGCGGGCGGCCATCAGCTGGCTGGCGGCCAACGCGACCGCGCCACCGATGAGCGCGTCGACGAAGCGGAACGGCATCAGCGTGCCATGCGGCGCGGCGACCACGACCAGGTACATGGCCGAGACGGTGGCCTGCACGACCAGGGCACGGCGGGCTCCGATCAGCACCAGCGTCGTGGTGGTCAGCAGCAGCACGAGCAGGACCGTGCCGGTGCCGGGGCCGAGCGCGTATACGAGCAGCTCCGCGACGAGCACGGCGGCGGCCACCGCGAGCAGTATCTCGACGGTCTGCCGTAGCCGTCGCCCGCGGGACTCACCGAGCACGACGAGCGCGGCGGTCGGAGCGTAGAACGGGTCCGGGTGACGGATCACCACCGCTGCCACGATCCAGGCGACCACCGCGGCGGCGGTCAGCTCGATCGCGGTCATCCCGTCGCCCCGAAGCCGTGCTACGGCGTCGCGCCCCCACGTCCGCACCGGTGATGCCCCTCTCGCCGGCGCACCGGACCCGGCCGCCTATTGATCTTCTGCGACGACGGGCACTACCCCGGCCGTGACCTGCTCAATCGCTGGGTGATGGGCGGCACTCGGGACGAGAGGCCCCCTTCTCCCCTCGGTGACCAGCTGTGCCCCGAGGGACCTGGTGCGATCTCCTCTCACCGACAGCCGGCCGGTCAGGCCGTGCCCTGGCGGTTGACCCGCCCCTCCTGGGCGGCCTTCGACCGGCCATGGTCGCGCTCCGTGCCGGCTGATCCGGTAGCGGTGCGCTCGTGCCGCTGATTCGGCGAGTGCTCGGCCGTCGCCCCCTGCCGGCCCCGTGCGCCGCTGCCCGGGTGCCGGCGGCCCCGCGCCGACTCGCCGCCGCTGTCGTGCTTGTTGCGCTGTTGGCTACCCATGCCGGGCGGATACCCGGTGCCTGGGCGCTCATGCTTCCGACCGGGACGGCTTCGGCGCAGCCGCTGCGAATTCCTCCACGTTGCGGCCATCCGTCTCGAGATCGGCCTCGAATGCCTCCTGACAACAGCAGTGAAGTACAAGCATCTGAGGAGTACGTATGAAGCGACGCCTGTTCGCCTCGGTCGGTGTCATCGCTGTGCTGGCCCTGTCCGCCTGCGGCGGTACCGACAGCGAGGACAGTGCCAGCGGCGCGCCGAGCATGTCGGCCAGCACGCCGGCGGCATCGGCTTCGCCTTCGATGATGATGTCGGGTCAGTTCGGCTCGGGGTGCGCTGCCGTGCCGACCGATCCGTCCAACGCGGGTAGTTTCGAGGCGATGGCGAAGGTGCCGGTTGCCACGGCCGCGTCCGGCAACCCGCTGCTGTCGACGCTGGTCACGGCCGTACAGAAGGCCAATCTGGTGGACTCGCTCAACGGCGCGCAGGGCGTCACGGTGTTCGCGCCGACCAATGACGCGTTCGCCAAGATCCCCAAGGCGGACCTGGACAAGGTCCTGGCCGACGACGCCCTGCTGAAGAAGGTCCTGACCTACCACGTGGTGACGACCCAGTTGTCGCCGGAAACCCTGGCGGGTACCCACAAGACGCTGCAGGGCGGCGAACTCGAGGTGACCGGCAGCGGTTCGTCGTTCACCGTCAACGGCACCTCGATGGTGGTCTGCGGGAACGTCTCGACGGCCAACGCCACCGTGTACATCGTCGACACCGTTCTGATGCCCAAGAGCTGATGACGGCGACCGACATCGAGCCCCGGCCGGCGACCCGTCGGCCGGGGTCGACCCTCCGCATAACCGCTGTCCGCGGCTCGGTGGTCGGCGTGCTGACCGCCGGAGTGACCCTGGCCGTGGCGCACCTCCTCGCGGCACTGGTCGCCCCTGCCTCCGATCCGGTGCTGGCAGTCGGCGGCGTCGCCATCGACCTGGCACCGCAGGGCGTCAAGGCGTTCGCCATCCGCACCTTCGGCGCCAACGACAAGATCGCGCTCCTGGCCGGTGTCTACGCGCTGCTGGCCCTGGCCGCAGTTCTGCTCGGCGCGGCGGCGCTTCGTCGACGACCTTACGGTCTGGCTGGCCTCGCCGTGTTCGCCGCTGTCGGTGTCGCCGCCGTCCTGTCCCGCCCGGGCGCGACGCCCCTGGGCGTTCTGCCGGTGCTGACTGGCGCCGGCGTCGGGTGCGCCGCTTTGCTGCTGTTGGCGCGCGCCGGTCGAACGGTGACGCTCACTCCACCGAGCCGGCCGAGGCTGCTCGACCGCCGTCAGTTCCTGGCCACGGCGGCGGGGACCGCCCTGACCGCCGGTGCCACGGCCGCCGTCGGACAGGCCGTCGGTCGCGGGAGCGCGGCCGGCGCCCGTTCCCGCGCCGCCGTTCGCATACCGCCGCCGGTACGACCGGCACCGCCGCTACCCGGCGGTGTCTCCGTCGGTGTCGACGGAGTTTCGGCGTTCCTCACCCGCAACCGGGACTTCTACCGTGTCGACACGGCTCTCACCGTTCCGCAGGTGGACCTCAAGACCTGGCGGTTGACCCTGAACGGGGCGGTCGAGCGTCCTCGTACCTGGAAATTCGAAGATCTTCTCGCCCGTGGCCTCGTCGAGCGTGACATCACCCTGAACTGTGTCTCGAACGAGGTCGGTGGTCCCTACATCGGCACCGCCCGCTGGACTGGCGTTCCTCTCGCACCGCTGCTCCGCGAGGCGGGCCTCCACGCCGGGCAGAACCAGCTCGTCAGCCGCTCGGTGGAGGGCATGACCATCGGCACTCCGCTCGCGGCGATCCTCGACGGACGCGACGCGCTCCTGGCCGTGGCCATGAACGGTGAACCCCTGCCCCTGGAACACGGCTTTCCTGTCCGCATGCTCGTGCCCGGCCTCTACGGCTATGTGGGCGCCTGCAAGTGGCTCACCTCGATGAAGGTGACCACCTTCGACGCGTTCAACCCCTACTGGGTGCAGCGGGGGTGGGCCGCCGACGCGCCCGTCAAGACCGCATCGCGCATCGACACCCCGAGACCCTTCGCGCAACGTCGCGCCGGGCCCGTCATCATCGCCGGTGTCGCCTGGGCGCAACGGCGCGGAATCGCCGCCGTCGAGGTGCAGGTCGACGACGGTCCGTGGCGGCAGGCCCGCCTGGCCGACGGACCATCGCCGGACCTGTGGCGGCAGTGGACCTACCGCTGGGACGCCACCCCGGGCAGCCACACCTTGCGCGTACGAGCCACCGACGCCACAGGTACGACTCAGACCGACGAACGGGCCGCGCCCTTCCCCGACGGCGCGACCGGCTGGCACAGCACCACCGTCACGATCACCTGACCTGGTGCTTGACGTGTTCAGGGGGAAACGGAGACGTGGAGCGCATCATCGCGACAATGTCATTGTCTACGCGCGCCTCGCTCACGCCCATTCCGCCTGGCAAACGAGTACGCGGCGGCAGACCGCACGGCCGCCAGCACAGGAGAGGACATGCCGAGGATGAGCGGCGAGCCGGAGTACGCGCGGCGGTTACGTTCGGTGCCGCCAGACACCGCGACGCCACCGAGCCCCGACGAGTTGCTGGCTCGAGTGGCACGGGGTGACGAGGCGGCGTTCGCGGCGCTGTACGACACCATGGCCGGCCGGGTCCTCGGGCTGGCCCGCCGCGTCGTACGCGACCCGGCGCAGGCGGAGGAGGTGACACAGGAGGTGATGGTCGAGGTGTGGCGCACCGCCGGCCGATTCGAGGCCGGTCGTGGCTCAGCCTCTGCCTGGATCCTGACGGTGGCCCACCGGCGGGCGGTGGATCGCGTGCGCAGCGAGCAGGCCCACACCGAACGCACCCAGCGGGTCGCCGCGACCGAGACGCACGTCCCCTACGACGAGGTCGTCGAGGACGTCACCGCCCGGTTGGAGCGCGAACAGGTCCGCCGCTGTCTGGGCCGGCTGACACCGGTCCAGCGGGAGGCGGTGGCCCTGGCCTACTACGGGGGCCACACCTACCGTGAGGTCGCCGAGAAGCTGAAGACACCGTTGCCGACAGTGAAGACGCGGATGCGCGACGGACTGATCCGGATGCGTGACTGCCTGGGCATCGACATGGAGGGACGGGCATGAGCGCCGACATCCACACCCTCGCCGGCGCGTACGCCCTGAACGCGGTCGACGACCTCGAACGGGCGGCGTTCGAGCGGCACCTGGCCGACTGTGAGTCGTGCCGCCTGGAGGTGACCGAGCTACGGGAGACGGTCGCACGGCTCGCCGACGACACCGTCGTCGAGGCCGTGCCCCAGGGGTTGCGGGAGCGCACCCTCGTCCAGGCGGCGCGTACCCCGCAGGTGCGCGCTGCTGCCGCAGGGGACAGCGCCACGCGGCAGGCCGGCAGGTGGCGACGCCTCACCGTGGCCGCTGCGGCGGCCGTCCTCGTGGCCGGCGGCGCGAGCGCGGCCACCTGGGCCGTGACCAACGATCGGGTCAGCGACGAGCGGGCCAGCAGCGAGCAGGCTCGGCAGATCGCCGCCGTCCTCGACGCCCCGGACGCCCAGGTGTTCGAGCGGTCTTTGCAGCCGGACGGCGCCGCGACGGTGGTGGTCTCCCGCGGCCGGGACCGCGGGGTGGTGTTGCTGCGTGATCTGCCCGAGCCCGGACCAGGGCGGATCTACGAGCTCTGGCTCATCCGTGGCAGCGAGCCCCGCAAGGTGGGACGACTCGCCGAGGGAGTCAGGGCGTCGACCGCGGTCATCGGCCCGGTTGCCGACGCGGGAACGTTCGGCGTCTCCAACGAACCCGTGGGCGGTTCCGTCGCCCCCACGCGAATCGTGGGCACGGTCGCGCTGAGCTGAGCACGGGCGGTGCTGGCGCCATGCCCAGACGAGGAATATCCGCGGGTGTGGAACTCGGGCGCGGCTGCGGACAGGTATAGGCGTGACAGCTGAGATGCGGGTCCGGATCCGGGCCGGAGACACCGACGCGCTCGGTGAGCTCTTCGACGAGCACGCCGACGCGGTCCATCGGCATGCGGTGTGGAGTGGGGGCGATCCGGTTCAGGCCGAGGATGTGGTGTCGCTGACCTTCCTCGAAGCGTGGCGAATCCGCGAATCCCTGCATCCGGAGGGTGGCAGCCTGCGGCCGTGGCTGCTCGGGATCGCCACCAACGTTCTGCGCAATCGCAGGCGGGCGGCACGCCGGCACCGGGAGGCGATGCGGCGGCTGCCCGTACGCGACACCGTCCCGGACTTCGCCGACGAGGTGGTCGCCCGGATGCACGATGCCGACCAGGTGGCTGCGGTCATGGCGGGACTGCGGGCGCTGCGCCGGGCGGACCGGGAGGTGTTCCTGCTCTGCGTGTGGTCGCAACTCGACTACGCGGCGGCGGCCGAGGCGCTGGGCGTACCCGTCGGGACCGTGCGGTCGCGGCTGTCGCGGGCCCGGACCCGGCTGCGGGCCCTGGCACAGCAGGAGATGGCGCGTACCCGAATGATCCCCGTCGAGCAGGGAGAGTACCGATGAGCGAGCCGACCGCCCCCCAGGTGCCGGCCCTGCCGGCGCCGCGCCGGCAGGCGCTGCGACGTCACCTGATGAACGAGATCGCGCGGCCGGCCCGGCGACCACGGCGGATGCTGGTGCTCGCGCCCGCGGCCGGCGTGCTGGCGGTCGCGGTCTCGGCCGCGGCGATCGCCCAGCCGTGGGCGTCGGACAGCGCGCCGCTGATCGTCACGGTCGAGCAGGGCGATCACGGCGGCGCGACGGTGTTGCTCAGCCGGATGGCCACGGCGGCCGGAGCCACGCCGGACCGGTCGTCCGGCGAGGGGGAGTACGTCTACATCAGGAGCCGGGGCGCGTTCGCCGAGCTGGGTGACGGCCCGGCGCGGTTGAAGCCGGTGCACGAATGGGAGATCTGGATTCCACGCAACAAGCGCGGCGACGGCCTGCTCCGCCAGCCCTTCTTCCACGTACCGATCATCGGTGTGATCCCGGAGCAGGAAACCCTCCCGGACGTGACGCCGAACGCCGCCCTCGTCGATCTGCCCACTGATCCGGACGCCCTGCTGAAGAAGCTCTACCGGGAGCGCGATGGGCGTGGCAGGGGCAACAGCCGGGATGGCGCGGCGTTCACCGCGATCGGCGACATCCTGCGCGAGTCCCTGGTGCCGCCACGGACGACTGCCGCGCTCTACCAGGCGGCGGCGAGGATTCCGGGGGTCGAGGTGGTTCGTGGGGTCACGGACGCGGCCGGGCGGCGGGGGGTGGCGGTCGCGTACACCGAGCGGAGCCGGCGCGATGAGTGGATCTTCGACGAGCAGACGTACGAGTACCTCGGCGAGCGCAGTTACCTCGTGGCGGCTACCGCTGACGGGCCGGTGGGAACGGTGCTGACCACCACTGCGGTGGTGCAGCGAGCCCTGGTGTCGAACCTCGGACAGCGCCCAGCGGGATAGCTTGGCGCCTGCCGCGGAAGTGACCGCCGCTGGCGGGTCGACCAAGCGTCACCGGATCTCGTTGTCGGGGTGGTCGCTGTCGTACGCCTGGCGAGCTTCGGCGATGACGTCGCGATGTGCCAGCGACCAGTCGGCGAGCGCCTTGACGAGGTGGGTGAGGCTGGTGCCGGTTTCGGTGAGGCGGTAGTCGACCTGGGTGGGCACGGTCGGGTAGACGGTCCGAAGGACGAGGCCGTCCCGTTCCAGGCGGCGCACCGTGAGGGTCAGCATGCGCTGGGAGATTCCGTGGATGGCGCGCTGGAGTTGGCGGAAGCGTCGCGGCCCGGCGGCGAGTTCGACGATCACGAGAACGGACCATTTGTCGCCCACCCGGTCAAGAACGTCCCGGATGCCGCAGTCCGGGTGATCCGGCTGTCCGCACGGTTCGAGCTCGGCGGCTTCGGCGGTTACCTCGGTGTGCGTTGGTGACACGAGACTGCCTCCTTGTAGCCCGCCGGGCATGGGCCCAGGCTTCCCGGTAGTTACTGAAGAGAACCACGGCAGGAGACCGAGCCGCAATGATCATGGTTACCGGCGCCAACGGACAGCTCGCTTCGCGCACCCTCGCAGAGCTCGCCGACCGAGGGACACCCGCGCTGGCGGGAAGTCGTACTCCCACCGGCGCGCAGCGCCACCTTGACTTCGACGATCCCGCGACCCTCGACCTCACGGGGGTTTCGACCCTGGTCCTGGTCTCGGCCGGGTACGCCGAGGACGACATGGTCATCGCGCGTCACCGGGCTCTCCTTCACGCCGCCGGCCGCGACGGCGTGGCCCACGTGACGTACACCAGCCTGACCAGCGCCGGGGACCATCTCGGGTTCGCGCTGGCCCACCGGGCCACCGAGCGCATGATCACGACCAGCGGGCTGGCGTGGACGATCCTGCGGAACGGGCTGTACGCCGAACTCTTCGGCGCCCTGCTCGCGTGGACGCCCGACGGCCTGGAGTCGGCGTTCGGGACCGGCGCGCTCGCCGCGGTGGCGCGGGCCGACCTGGCCGCTGCCGCCGCCGTCGTCGCGGGCGAGCCAACCGCACATGCCGGAAAGGTGTACGACCTGGTCGGCACCCCGATCACCGCCGGCGACATCGCCGACCGTCTCGGCGTCGCGCACCGCACGATCGGACTCGGCGAGTACCGCGCCCGCCTGCTCGGCGACGCCAACCTGCTGCCGTTCCAGCCGCCGATGCTCGCCTCGATCGCCACCGGCATCCGCCACGGGTTTCTTCACGACAACGGTCCCGACCTCGTGCGCCTGCTGGATCGACCGCTCACGGATCCACTCGCCGTCGCCGCCGATGTCACCGCCGCCATGCGCTGACAGACCTTGCTCCGCCCGGTCCTGAGGCTCGACACCGGCCAGGACGGCGGCGATCGGGTCCCGACCGTAGAAGCTCAGTGCCCCGCCGCTCGCGGGCGAGGGGTCCGGGGCGACGCTGCGCCCCGGACCCCTGCGGCCCCGCTCCCGGTGTGGGGCTCTCAGGTCATGCGCACCGTTGACCGTTGAGGGTGAAGGCGGTCGGCGCCGGGTTGGTGCCGCTCCACGTCCCGTTGAAACCGATGCTCGTGGACGCGCCGGCGGCGAGTTTGCCGTTCCAGCTCATGCTGTCCGCGGTGACGCTCGTGCCGTTCTGTTTCCAGGTGGCCGACCAGCCCTGGCTGACCTTCTGGCCGGCGGTGGGGAAGTCGAAGCCGAGTTTCCAGCCGTCGATCGTGGTGGTGCCGGTGTTCTTGATCGTCACGGTCGCGGTGAAGCCACCCGGCCAACTGTTCGCCGTGTAGCCGACCGTGCATCGGCCGGTGGGCGCGGTGGGTGCCGTCCGCACGGTCAGGGCGGGCGAGGCCGCCGAGACGTTGCCGGCCGCGTCGCGGGCGGTCACCACGAAGGTGTACGGGGTGTCCGGCGTCAGCCCGGTCACGGTGTACGTGGTGCCGGTGGCGCTGCCGACCTTCACGGTGCCGGTGGTGTCGACCCGGTGCACGTCGTAGCCGGTGACGGCGGTGTCGTCGGTGGACGGCGTCCAGGCCAGCGCGATGCTGTCGCTGGTGACCGTGCCGGCGGTCGGCTTGCTCGGGGCGGTCGGCGCCTGGGTGTCGCCGGGCGCGGTGGCGCGCGGCAGCACCAGGTGGGTGATCGAGTTGGCGGGGAAGGTGGTCGTGAGGCCCCCCGCGGTCACCGGCTGGTCGGCTTCCCGGACGACACCGGCCAGATTCGTCCCGCTGTACCGGTAGACCTGGGCGGTGCTCGCGGAGACGCCGGTGAGGGCGACGGGGCTGGTCAGGTCGTCGCCGGTCTTGTTGACGACGACCACGGTGAGCGCCTTGTCGGCGCTGCGCTCGGCGGCGTACACGGCCAGTTTGCCCTGGTCGGCGCTGGTCGCTCGAACGGAGGTGTCGCCGAACGCGCCGCCGGAGCCGTCGTAGTTGCGGTAGATGCGGAAGGCGTTGGCCACCGGTTGGTCGGTCGTCGGCGCGGTCCAGAGGGTCGCCAGGTCGAGTCCTTCGCGGCCGAAGATGCCGAGGACGTCGGCCTGGGCGAGAGCGCCGTTGAGCGAACCGTAGCCGCCCCAGTTGTATTCGGTCATCGCGATCTTCGTGCCCGGGTAGTGCTGGTCGACCAGCTCGCGCAGGCGCGGGATGTACCGGACCGGCTGGTTGATCCAGCTCTCGTCCACGTAGGTCGGGTCCCAGAGTTGGCGGGTCGAGCGCAGTCGCAGCGCCTGGGTGTTGGCGTCGCCGGCCGCGTCGCCGAGCACGCCGGACTGCTGCGGGTAAAGATGGACGTCAAAGTAGTCGAGGATGCGGGTGCCGTGCTGCTGCTCGTACTCGCGCATCCGGTCGAGGTACCACGGGCCGAGGTCCTGCCCGCCGTGCGCGGCCTTGTCCGGTGGGTTCGACCAGCAGCCGGTGCGTGAGCAGGTGTCCTGGTCGAGGCCCGAGTAGAAGATCGAGTTCAGGCCCCAGCCGACCGGACCGAGCGTCTTCGCGCCGGGGTCGGCGGCCTTGATCGCGGCGGCGTACTCGTAGGTGCGGTCGCGAAGCTCGTCGTAGCCCAGCCCGGTCGGGCGGACGTCGCGGTGGGTGGAGTGCCACAGATCCGGCTCGTTGTCCAGGTTGTAGAACTGGACCCCTCCGTCGGCGGCGGCCCCGAACTGCTCCTTGAGGTGGTTGACGAAGTCGGTGGCGTACTCCGGGCCGACGGCGATGTTGGTGTCCTCCGGATCGTTGCCGGTGACCAGCGACCCGTCCGGCTTCTTGCCGTTGCCGCAGTCCGGTGCCCAAGGATCGGTGGACTCCTGCGGGCCGTACTTGGCGACGCTGAAGCCACAGGCCCGCGTCCGGTCCTTGGCGATCCAACCGAGCATCGGCATCGTCATGACCGTGGCGGCCCCGGTGGCCTTGTTCTGCTGCACGAACCGGTCGCTCTCCGAGCCCTTCGGGAGGTCCCCGGGACTCGGGTTGTCGTTGGGGATGTTCTCGAAGTACCAGTCGGCCGCGCGGTTGGTGGTGTCGGCGCGGAAGTTGTAACGGGTGGTGGCGTTGCCGCCGTAGCGGTGCACCGGCAGCCGCAGGTCGCGGGCGAGGGCCTCGTCCGCGAAGTTCATGCCGTAGATGTACGGGCTGATCTGGTGCCGGGCGGCGGTGGTGTCCACGGCCAGTGCCGGGCCGGCCGCGGCCAGGGCGGGTGCCGGCAGTGCCAGACCGCCGAGGGCCGTGGCGAGCACGACCGGAAGTAGAACTCTGTGGGGACGCACGAGCATTCCTTTCGAATAGGAGCCCGTCGATGGGAGCGCTGCCACAGCGTCGCGCCTTCCTGCCGCCGAGTCAATTCGACGGCCGGGAGCGCCTTCGACGCCGAAGGGCTCCCGGCACGGCGGGTGCTACTGCTCGCCGTCCACGAGGCTGGGCGAGTCACCCTCGCCCGACACCCTCGCGCTCACGAGTGAGGTGAGCACCGACAGCACCGCGGCGCCGGACGCGATGCCACCCGCTGCCGCCCAGTCCGCCTGCCACGCGTTGAACACCACGTCGGCCCCCCAGTAGAGGAGCAGACCCTGCGCGGCGCTCTTCACCGCCCGCTCGGCGGTGGCCTTCCAGAACTTCGTGGTGAACATGTCCGTACCTCCAAAGCCAGGTTCGTGGAATGGTCCATGAGCCAAGAATGCCTGGTCAGGAGGGGTTGATGCTCGTCGCGTTTCGGCTGTTGTCGATTCGCGGCGGCCGGGCTCGGTCAGAGCTCGCCACCGCCGGTGGGCGCCACCGGGACGGCCGGGACGGCCAGCTTGGCCCGGGGCCGGTCGGCGTCCGGATGCCGTAGTTCGTCGAAGATCGTCAGCGCCTCCCGCCAGGCCCGGCGTGCGGCGTCGAGGTCACCGGCGGCCCGCAGACTGTCACCCAGGTTGTCCAGCACCTCCGCCTCGTCGTACCGGTCGCCGAGTTCCCGGTGCAGTGCCAGCGCCCGCCGGTAGCAGTCCGCGGCCTCGTCGTGGTCGCCGAGGCCGTGCCGGACGTACCCCAGGCTGTCCCAGGTCAGCGCCGCGCCGTGCCGGTCGCCGGTCTCCTCGTGCAGCCGCAGGGCCGCCTGGCAACACTGCAACGCCGGCCCCGGCTCGCCGAGCCGGGCGTGCATCCAGCCCAGATTGTTGAGCGCCTTGGCCTGCCCGACCCGGTAGTCGGCGGCCCGGTACAGGTCGAGGGCCAGCCGGGTCTCGTCCAGGGCCGACCGCAGCCGGCCCTGCCGGGCGAGCACCCAGCTCACCCCGAGGTGCGTGTGCGCCCGTCCGGTGTCGTCGCCCAGCTCGCGGTACAGCTCCAGGTCGCGTCGGTAGTGCCGGTGCGCCGCCTCGTGATCGCCCGACCAGGTGCAGGCGATGGCGAGGCCGCGGTGCGCCAGGGCCTGACCGGCCAGATCACCCCGACGCCGCGCCGCCGCCAGCGCGGTCCGCTGCGCGGCGGCAAGCTCCGGCCAGTGCCCGCTGCGATCGAGGTACGTGGTGAGAGCCGCCGCCAGCGTCCACGCGTGCCGGTCCAGGCATGCGGCCGCCGCCTGTTCCACACACGCCAGCAGGACGTGGTGCTCGGCGGCGAACCACGCGGTCGCCCACGCGTGCTCCGGGCGGGCGCCCACCGTCACTCCCGTCGCTGGCGGCGGCAGCGCGGCCGGTCGCGCCAACCGGTACGGGTCGAGCAGGTGGTCCGCCGCGTGCGAGGCGTGCAGGTAGTGGTCGAACAGGCGGCGTCGGGCAGCCTCCCGCTCGACCGAGGGGTCGGTGTCGTGGCACAGCTCCGAGGCGTACGCGCGCAGAAGGTCGTGCATCGCGTACCGGCCCGCGGTGCGCTCGGTGAGCAGGTTCGCCCGGGTGAGGTCGGCCAGCAGCGGGCCGACCCGAGCCGGCGGCAGACCGGCGAGGCCGGCCACCGCCGTCCGCCCGGCGTCGGGGCCGGGGTGCAGCCCGAGCAGTCGGAACAACCGGGCCGAGTCGGCGTCCAGGGCCCGGTACGACCAGGAGAAGACCGCCCGCACGTCGGTCATCGGGTCGCCGGTGGCCAGTGGGCTGAGCCGGTCCGGGCCGCTGTCCCGTAGTTCGCTCGCGAGCACCGCCAGCGGCACGTCCGGTTGCCCGACCGCGCGGGCCGCGACGACGGCCAGGGCCAACGGCAGGCCGGCGCAGCATCGGACGATCTCGTCCAACGCCGTCTCTTCGCGCCGGGCACGGCCGCGACCCAGCCGAGCGATCAGCAGCTCCCGCGCCTCGGCCGGTGCGAGCAGGTCCAGCGTCACCGGGTGGGCTCCGGCGTTGACCACCAGGCCGGTGAGCCGGTTACGGCTGGTCACCACGACCAGGCTGCCCGGGGATCCCGGCAACAGGGGCCGCACCTGCTCGTCGTCGCGGGCATTGTCGAGCAGCACCAGGACCCGGCGGTGGGCGAGCAGCGTCCGGAACAGGGCGGCCTGCCCGGGCAGGTCGGTGGGTACGCGCTGAGGCGGCACGTGCAGCGCCTCCAGGAACCCGCGCAGCGCCTCGCCCGGCGACACGGCCCGACCGTCGAGGTCGAATCCGCGCAGGTTGACGTAGAGCTGTCCATCCGGGTAGCGGTGCGCGACCTGGTGGGCCCAGCGCACCGCGAGGGTGGTCTTGCCGATCCCTGCCGTGCCGGCGATGGCGGAGATGACCACCGCCCGGGCCGGATCGTCCTGGCCGCCGTCCCGCGAGGCCCGCGCCGGGTCGGCGGGCAGCAGTGCGTCCAGTCGGCGCAGTGCCGCCGCGCGGCCGGTGAACCAGGCGGGGTCGCCGGGAAGCTGCGCCGGAGTCGGGCCGGCGGGCCCCGCGGGTGCGGGCTCGGCCGTCGTCTGCCCCCGCAGCACCCGCAGATGGGCCCCGCTCAGTTCAGGGCCGGGGTCGACGCCCAACTCGTCGACGAGACGGCGGCGGGTCTCGGCGTAGAGCCGCAACGCGGCGGCCTGTTGGCCACAGCCGGCAAGGGCGAGCAGGTAACCGGCCACCAGCGGCTCCCGGAGCGGATGTTCGACCACCAGGGAACGCAGGGTGTGGGCGGTCGCGGCGTACCGGCCGAGACCAATTTCCACGGCGGCGAGCCGCTCGTACGCGAGCAGCCGCTGCTCGTCCAGTCCGGCGGCGGCGGCGTCGACGAAGGCGCCGGCCGCGCCGGCCAGCGCCGGCCCCCGCCACAGCGCCAGGCCGTCCCGCAGCAGCCGCGCCGCCTCGGCCCGCCGACCGGCTGTCTCCTCGACGCGGGCCCGCTCGACGGCCACGGTGAACTCGGTGAGGTCCAGTTCGGTCCCGCGCACGCTGAGGCGGTAGCCGCCGCCCTGCGTTGCCAGCAGGTCGGCCGCGCCCGCCTCGCGCAGGGCCGCCCGGATCCGGGAGACGCAGACCTGCACCTGCGTCCGGGCACTGGCCGGCGGGTCGTCGGCCCAGAGCGCCGACACGACCTGCCCGAGAGGTACCAACCGGTCCGCGTTGAGGAGCAGCAGCGCGAGCACCGCGCGTTGCTGGGGACGGTCGATGGGGAGGGCGCACCCGCCGGCGGTCACCTGGACGGGGCCGAGGACTGACCACCGCATGGCATTCCTCGTCAGTCGTGATGGGACGACCACAGTCTATGGACGGCGGGACCCGTGCGACCGGCGCCAAGCGGTCGGATAGCGGACGCCAAGCGGCCTCGCCCAGGCTCTCCTCAGCCGCCGGATCCGCAGGTCCGGGGGAGGCGGGCCGGCTCGTCCGGCCAATGTGGACAAGGAGAGCGACATGCGGGTAACCAGGGGACGGGGCGTGCTGACGGCAGTTGTGTCGACGGCTGCCGTGGTGGCGGGCATGGCCTGGGCGGCGCCGGCCTGGGCGGTGCCGGCCGGGTTGGAGACGGTCACCCATTCGGCGGCCGAGAGCAGCGCGGACAAGTCGGCGCTCGCGTCCTGCCCGGCCGGCAAGGTGGTCACCGGGGGCGGAGGCTTCGTCACCACCAGCTCGTCGACCGCGGGGCGCGTCGGGCTGGACCGGTTGGAGCCGCTGGCGAACGGCACCGGGTTCTTCGTGACCATGCGGGAGGCGGGCCCGGTCAACTTCGCCGGCGACTGGGGGTTGCAGGCCGTCGCCCAGTGCGCCACCACGCCGGCCGGATACCAGGTCGTGGCCACGACCGGGGCGGTCGGAACGGAGTACGTCACGGCGAGCTGCGGGACGAAGAAGGTCATCGGCATGGGTGGGCGGGTCAACAGCGGCCTGGGTGACGTGGTGCTCGACCAGGTTGTGCCGTCGTTCGACCTGACCTCGGTGACCGTCCGGGCGGTCGCCGTGCAGGGCACCTCGCCGGCCGGCTGGAGCGCCACCTCGATCGCGGTCTGCGCCAACGCGCCCGCGGGGCTGGAGCGGGTCGCCTTGACCGGAACGAGCGCGAGCAACTCGACGGACCACGCCATCAAGACGTGCCCGGCCGGCAAGGGTCTCTACAGTGCGGGCGCCGACATCAACGCCGGCAACGGCCAGGTGCTGCTGACCGCGATCAACATCACCGGGGGGAACACCGTTCGGGTACGGGCGGACGAGGACGCCGACGGCTTCGCCGGCTCGTGGAGCCTCAACGGGTACGGCATCTGCGGGAGCTGATTCGCCGACCGGGGCCGCCACCGGCGGCCCCGGTCGCTTGTCCTCGTGAGCAATATGATCGTTCTCAGGTGACGACCAGGAGGGCGGATGTCATGAAGTTCCTTCTCACGTCGGGGGGGCATCAGTAACCCGAGCATCTCCGACGCGCTCGTCGGCCTGCTGGGCAAGCCGATCGCCGAGTCCACGGCCCTGTTCATCCCGACCGGCGTTCACCCCTTCCCCGGTGGAGCCGACAAAGCGTGGAAGGCGGTCCACGGCCACGCTTCGATCCCGCTGACCCAACTGGGTTGGAAGTCGCTGGGGATGTTGGAACTCACGGCGCTGCCGACCGTTCGGCAGGAGAACTGGGTCCCGGCGGTCCGGGAGGCCGATGCCCTCCTCGTCTGGGGCGGCGACGTGCTGTACCTGACCTACTGGCTGCGCCAGTCCGGCCTGGCCGACCTCCTGCCGTCGCTGAGTGACACGGTTTATGTGGGGGTCAGCGCCGGGAGCATCGCGGTCACCCCGTACAACTGCGACGCCGAATTCGACAGTCAATTCGTTCCGGACGGCAGCGACATGGCGCAGGGCGCCGACCGGGCGCTGGGCCTGGTGGACTTCACGCTCTACCCCCACCTCGATCATCCGGACATGCCGGACACCACACTGTCCGCCATCGAGAAGTGGGCAGCCGGCATTCCGGTCCCGACCTACGCCATCGACGACAACACCGCCATCACGGTGGTCGACGGGGCCGTCGACGTCATCTCCGAAGGCCACTGGAGACTGTTCAACCCCTGACCGGTGTCGCGGGGTGGACGCGACTGGACTGGGCTAGACGCTCGCGGGGGAGCTTCCGCGTCCAGCGGTACTGGCATCATGGCCGCATGCCGAGCCAACTCTGGGTGTCGACGGCCGCACGGCGGCGCCGGCGTCGTGGCACCGGAGACGGCGAGCGCGGTCCGGGTCGGCACGTGGCGCTGCTTCTGGTGACCGTATCGAGTCTGCTGTCCGTCCTGCTGGCTGTCGTGGTCAACGTCGCGACGGGCGGCGACCTGCCCGAGCCGGTCGCGGCGTACGGGTGGCTGGCCTGGCCCACGGTCGCCGTCCTGACCTTCACCGGGGTAGGTCTCGCCCTGTGGCAACACCGGCTGGGACCAGGCGGCGTGCCTTCGGCGTCGCCCGTTCCCCCGCCCACGGACGACCCGGTTCGTCCGGGTGAGCTTCCCGTCGCGCCCCGACTGGTCGGCCGCGATGTGGAGCTGGCCGCTGTCGAGGAGCTGGTCGGGGCCGGGGCCCAGGTGGTCGTCATCTCCGCGGCGGGAGGCACGGGGAAGTCCGCGCTCGCCCTGGCGTACGCCCACGGGGTCCGCGAGCACTTCCCGGACGGTCAGCTGTTCGTGCCCCTCAACGGCGCCAGCGCCGCTCCCACGCAGCCGCAGGACGCGCTGATCCGGATGCTCCGGTCGGTCGGCCGTGACGCGCAGGAGCGGCGGGGCACCATCGAGGAGCTCTCGGTGCGTTTCCGGTCGGTGGTTGCCGACCGACGGCTCCTGGTCCTGCTCGACGATGCCGTCGACGCGGCGCAGGTGCGCCCGCTGATCCCGGCGGGCGCGGGTTGCCTCACCCTCGTCACGAGTCGCCGGCTGATCGCCGACCTGCCGGGAGCAGTCCTGACCCTCGACGCGCTGCCGCCGGGGCAGGCACTCGAACTGCTGACCGTCACTATCGGAGCGGAGCGGGTCGCGGCCGACCCATCGGGTGCACGACGGCTGGTCGAGATCTGCGCCGGCCTACCGCTTGCGCTGCGAATCATCGGAGCGCGGCTCCGAGCCCGACCCAACTGGGCTCCGTCCGCCCTCGCCGACCGCCTGGCGGACGAGAGCCGTCGGCTCGACGAGTTGCGGCTGGGCGACCGGGCGATCAGGTCGACCTTCCAGTCCACGTACGACGAGTTGCGCGACGTGGACCAGCTGGTGTTCCGGCGTGCCGGGGCACATCCGGGTGTGTTGTTCGGCGTCGAGTCCGCGGCCCGTCGGTGCGGTCTTGATCTGCCGCTGGTACGGGCCGCGCTGGACCGGCTGGTGGACGCCTTCCTGATCGAGGCGCCGACACCGACGAGTTATCGGTTGCACGACCTCCTGCGGTTGTTCGCGGGGGAGATGCTCGACCGCACCGAGACCCCCGACGACCGTGCCGCCTGTCTGCTCCGGCAGATGGAGTGGCTGCGCGACCTGGCGACGTCCGGGCGCGACATCTCGGACGAACGCGAGAACATCCTCGCCGTGCTGCGCACCTCCGTGGCCGAGGGACTCACCGACCAGGCGTGGACGCTGGTGGAGGCGGTGCACCCGCTGTTGACCGCGGCCGACGACCACGTCTACCGGCTACAGCTCTGGCGGTCGGTGGCGGAGGCGGTGGCCGATGACCGCCGGACGGTGCGAGCGCTGCGCTGGATCTCGCACTCCCACGGACTGGCCGGCGAGGTCGAGCGTGAGCTGACCACCGCGCGGGAGGCGGTCGCGGTCGCCGAGCGACTGGGCGATCCGGCAGAGCTGGCACAGACCACGCGCCGGCTGGGCGAGGCGCTGCGGGCGCACGGTCGTTCGGATGAAGCGGAAGCGCATTTGCTCCGGGCACTGCGACTGTTCCATCGATCGCACGCGGTCGAGGAGGAGATCGAGGTTCGCTCCGCCCTCGGCGTCCTCTACAACACCCTCCGTCGTCCCGAGCGCAGCATCCCCACGCTGGAACGTGCGGCAGCGCTGCTCCCGCCGCCGGAGACGGCCTTGCACGGCTACGTGGTCCTCGGGTTGGCCGCCGGGCACAAACTCGCCGGCCACCAAGCGGAGGCGTCCGCCCTGACGAGGCGGGCCTTCGGCATCGCCGACCGGCTGAACGACGAGTTCCTCCGCGGATACTGCCTCCACGAGCGCGGTTGGCTCGCCGTGGAGGACGAACGGCACCGGGACGCCGAAGAGGACTTCCGTGCCATGCTGGAGATCTTCCTGCGAATCCGGCACGGCGCCGGGGTGGGCGCGGCGTACCAGGCCCTCGGATCGGCGCTCGCGGCCCAGGGGCGTAGAGATGAGGCGGCCCAGGCGTTCCGGGCAGCGATCGACGAGTACGAAAGACTGGGCAACGGAAAGCTCGCCGCCGAGGCCGGGGATTCCCTCTCGGCGTTGGACTCGCCCCGGCAAACCTGACCGACGCTCGTGGATATCTTCCGTACGCCCCGCTCAGGCTGCCGGTGGGTCGGCACTGATGCGCGCGAGGGTGCGTCGGCCGATCAGACTCATCGTCGGGCTGGTCCGGTGGTAGTACCAGACCAGTCCCATCGCCTGCTGGAAGGCCCACGCCCTACCGCGCTCCCACTCGAGATCGTCGCAGTCGAGTCGCTTCCGGAACGCCTGGCGTGGCTCCCGTTCCAGCAGGTGCCAGGCGCCGACGAGGTCGAGGGCAGGATCGGCAGGGCCCAGCCCACCCACGTCGAGGACCCCGGCCAGCCGCCCGTCGGAGACAAGGACGTTTCCGGGTATGAGATCGCTGTGGTTCATCACGTCCGGGGTCCCGCCCCGCGGCAGTTCCCGCATCAGCTCCCAGAACCGGCGGAGCAGGGGGACGTCCAGCAACCTTTCGCTGTGCCGGAAGCAGGCCTCCAGGTAGTCGTCGTGTGCGGGTAGCTCGCCACCGCGACCCTGGCCGGTGAATGTGCGGCCGCGTGTGTCGATGGCTCGCACGCCGTCGACGAACTCGGCGAGATCGTGCGCGAACGCGACCGAGTCCCCGGGGTCCTCATCGGTGGCAACGACTCCGGGTGTCCACGTCTGGACCGACCAGGGAAGCGGGTAGCCGGCACCCGGTCTACCGATGGCGACCGGCTCGGGAGTGGGAGATCGCGTACGGCCCAACAGCTCTCGGGCCGCTTCCGCTTCGCGTTCCAGCCAGGCCTGTGCCACGTCGACCTCATGAGGCTGAAGGGGGAACCGGGCCGTCAACCGGTCCCCGACACGGACGATGGCATTGACCGTTCCCTGCGAGGCGACGCGCTGGAGAGCCAGGCCCCGCCACTCGGGGAACTGCGTGTCCACCAGCTCCCGCACCACGTCGAGTGAGACCCTGAGCTGGCCCTCGTGCATTGGCACATCGGGCGACAGGGGAGTGGCTGGCACGACAATCATCCTTCCTCGGGTTTTCCGGGCGGCTGAGCCTAGCGATTTTCCCGGGAGCTGCTTCACTGGTGGCATGGGCACCCGTCTCCTCTCTTGGGTCACTCTGCTGGTCGCGGGCGTGCTGGTGGCGTTGGCTGGACTCCTGGTCGCCGTGGGGTGCGTCGACCAACCAGGGCCGTTCAACGAAGCGACCCTCGGCGCGGTAGGCGCGACCATGGTCGTGGCAGGGTTTCGGGGCGGGCGGAAGAGTCGGCTCTCCGGCTCGGGTCACACGGGGTCGCTCTGATGGCCATTTCCGCGCACCTGGCCCGGCTGCGGGCCGTGATCGGCCCCGAGCTGATCCAGTTGCCGTCGGTGTCGGTCCTCGTCGTCGACGAGAACGGGCGGCTCCTGTTGGTACGACACACCGGAAGCCCGGACAGGTGGGGTGTTCCGGGCGGTGCGGTCGAGATCGGCGAATCGCCGGCCCAGGCGGCCGTGCGTGAGGTCCGTGAGGAGATCGGCGTCCAGATCGGCCGGCTGCGGCTGCTGGATGTGCTGGGCGGTACGGACTACGAGGTGACCTACTCCAACGGTGACCAGGTCGCGTACGTCACCGCCGTCTACGAGGCGGTGATCGTCGACGGGACACCCGCCCCGGACCAGGAGGAGATCTGCGAGCTGGGCTGGTTCCCCCCGGCGCGGCTACGGAGTGTCGGCCTCAACCGGTTCACCCGGGCGCTGCTGGGGGCAACCGGCCACCTCGCGAGCTGACGGCGGTCGGCCTGCCTACCGGGACAGCGGGTCGCCCGGCCCCTCATTACGGTCACCAGGGTGACCAGTTCTGAGCCGCAGGTGGTCGGCGTCGTGCACCAGGCTTACGGATCGACCGTACGGCTGCGTCCGGTGGCCGAGGACGACGTGGAGATGTTGCGCCGCTTCGCTGTCGAACCCGGGCTGATCGGGCTCGACTGGGCTGGTTTCCGGGACGCCGCCGCGCCGGCCCGTCGGTTCGCCGAGGACGGCTACCTCGGCGAGCGGACCGGTGGCCTGATCGTGCAGGTCGAGCCGGCGGCCGACGCGCGGGCGGGTTTCCTCAGCTACCTCCAGGGCCAGTACGGAGGTCGGGCGCCCTCCTGGGAGATCGGAATCGTGCTGCTGCCCGAGTGGCGCGGCCAGGGCATCGGCTGGCGGGCCCAGGCGCTGCTCTGCGACTACCTGTTCAGCCACACGCCGGCGCAGCGCATCCAGGCCAGCACCCATGCCGAGAACGTCGCCGAGCAGCGGTCGCTGGAGAAGGCCGGCTTCCAGTTGGAGGGGGTCGTACGGGCCTGCGAGTTCCGGGCCGGCGCCTGGCGGGACGGGTGGCTCTACAGCCGGTTGCGCGACGACCCGTCACCCCTGTGACCCTCTCCTACGGGTATCGGGCGTGATCCCGAAATCCGCTTGTCGACGGCTGCTGGGCCTGCCTAGCCTGCTGACTGTGGCCGTCCTTCGTCTTCCGATCCCACGGGTGGACCGGTGAGCGGCCGGCTTCGGGAGATCGCCCGGCAGACCGTCGCGATCGTCGAGTCGGGACGCTATCGCAATGACAACGGCGTCGAGGTCGTCGTCGGTGAGGCGGTACGCGCCGCGGTCGCCGGGACTCGTCATCACCTCCCCGACGAGGTGTTCGAGGCGCGGGACGCGGCACCCGCCGCCGCGACGGTGGAGGTGACGCACGAGTCGACGTTGCAGGCGGCGTACCGGCTCGGGCCCGGTGCGGCGTGCCTGATGTTCGCGTCGGCGAAGAACCCGGGTGGCGGCTTTCTGGGTGGGACGCAGGCGCAGGAGGAGAGCATCGCCCGCTCGTCGGCGCTCTACCCGTGTCTTCGTGCCGTGCCGGAGTTCTACGCGTTCCACCGCGCTGAGCAGGATCTGCGCTACAGCGACCGGGTCATCTACTCCTCGCTCGTGCCGGTGTTCCGGGACGACAAGGGAAACCTGCTCGAGCAGCCGTACCCGACGTCGTTCCTGACCGATGCGGGGTGTTCCGCAACGAACCCGCTGCGATGGCCGGCGCGTTCGCCGACGCTCTGCACGTGGTCGATCGGTTCGACCACGTGGTGTTCGCCATCCGCGACGAACTGCCGGGCACCCCCGTGTACCGCGCGTTCAGGAAACGCCTGGTGGGATCTGTCGAGGATTCGCCAACGTCAGGTTAGGTGGGTACAGACCGCGATCACCGGGAGGCTACGTGTCGGGCCGTTTCGTGTACTGGATGAACGTCTCTCTCGATCTCAGGATCGAGCATGCCCCGGGCGAGGAGGGTGCCGGGAACTGGCTTCGCATCGGCGAGCCGCTGCACCGGGAGTTCAACGCCCGGGCCCGCGCGCTGACGTCGATGGTCCAGGGGCGCACGATCTACGAGACGATGGAGGGGTTCTGGCCGGCCGCGCGCACCGACGAGAAGCTGCCCGACTACCTGCGTGAGTACGGCGAGATCTGGACGACGAAGCCCAAGGTGCTGGTGTCCCGCACCCGCACCGAGGTCGGGTACAACACCCGGACCCTCGGCTCGGACGGCGACGCCGTCGAGCTGCTCGCCAGGTACCGGGAGGAGCAGGACGGCGACATCGGTGTCGGCGGCGCGACGGTTGCCACCCATCTGCTCCGCGCGGGGTTGCTGGACGAGCTTCTGCTCTTCACACACCCCGTCGTCCTCGGTGGGGGTCGGCCACTCTTCGACGACGTGGGGCGATCGGTGGAGCTGGACCTGCTCGATCAGGGATCCTTCGCCGAGGGCGTCACGCTGCACAGGTACGCCGTCCGGACACCCTGACGACGCTCCCTACGCCGAGGGCGCGTGGTCCCGCCGCCGTGCGCCGTCCTCGGCCGCGTGCAGACGATCGGTTCGGGCGACGAAGGCTGGGCGGTGGGCGTTGGTGAGCCAGCGCAGCGCCCATTCGACCGGCCCGTAGCGGAACCGCCGCAGCCAGAGTGCGCTTGCCGCCAACTGGGCCGCGAACACCGCGAGGACGAAGGCGAAGAGGGCCAGCGGGGAGAACGTCCCGGCGAGGCCGAAGCCGATACCGGTGAAGGCGATCAGGCCGACCGCCGACTGGGCGAGGTAGTTGGTGAGGGCAATCCGGCCGGCCGGGGCGAGCGCCGCCCGGACCACCGACGTACGCGGGTTGTGCATGATCCGCAGCAGCGTCGCCACATAGGCGGCGGCCAGCAGCGGCGCGGTCGAAACGCTGGCCGCGACGCCGAGAGTGTTGTCGTTGCCGCCGCTGGCCGCGTAGACGACCGCCCCGAGCAGTCCGATCGGAAAACCGATCCACTGGATCCGGCGTAGCACCGGCTCGTTGCCGGAGACCCGGTTCAGCCACTGCCGGCGTCCGGCGACCATGCCGAGCAGGAACAGCGCCAGGGCGGTCGGGCCCTGCAGGGTGACCGCCTGGAGCACCAGAAGGGGCAGGCCGGCGAGGTGCTCGCCGATGTTCGCCGTCCAGCCGCCGAGCAGTGCCTGGGTCGCCGCCTCACCGTTGGCGATCGCCTTGGCCTCGCCGGGCAGGAACGCCGAGCGGTCCACGAGGAACGCGCTGGCGACGAGGCTGATCAGCACGAGCGTGTAGAGCGCCGCCGCGATCCGAAGCGCCGTACGGTCGGTGACCTTGCGCAGCAGGAGCAGCGCGAGGCACGCCACCGCGTACGTGGTGAGGATGTCGCCGCCGTACAGGAACACGGTGTGCAGGGCGCCGAGGACGAAGAGGCCACCGATCCGGCGGAACATACGTGCGGGGAACGCCGCGCCGGCCCTGCTCGCCGCGGTCATCTGGAGGGTGAAGCTGTATCCGAAGAGGAACGAGAACAGCACGTAGAACTTCATGTCGACGAAGACCGACGAGAACGTGCGGACGGCGTCGTCGAGGCCCGAGGCGAAGTCGGGATCCGTCACCAGGTTCCCCGGATAGCCGGAGGCCATGAAGGTGACGTTGACAGCGAATATGCCGAGGAGGGCGAACCCTCGGATCGCGTCGACGTCGTGCAGACGTCCGCCCGGTACCCGCGTGATCATCACAATCTCCATCTCCGTATCAGCTACACCGTATGAAATACAGAGTCCCCGAGATCTAGAGTGCAGGCAAGACCCCCGGGTGAAGAGCGAGGAGATTCGGACGTGGCGCAACGGAGGCTTCCGGCAGTGGTGGCCCGGATGTGGGGTCGTGAGACCAGCTCCCGGCACGGCCCCCGGCCCAGCCTCGAAGTGGGCGGCATCGTCGACGCCGCGATCCGGATCGCCGACCGTGAGGGTCTGGCGGGGGTGACGATGGGCAGCGTCGCGACCCAGCTCGGCGTGGCGGCCATGTCCCTGTACCGCTACGTCGGCAGCAAGGACGAACTGCTGGTCATGATGGCTGACGCCGCAGCGCCCGAGCCGCCCGCGCTCGAAGGACGCGCCTGGCGCGACTACCTGTTCGACTGGACGCGCGCCAACCGCGACTTCCTGCTCGCCCGACCGTGGCTGCTGGCGCTCGACCAGCGCACCCCGCCCACCGGGCCCCGGTTGCTGCGCTGGCTGGACCGCGCGCTCGCCGCGCTCGCCGGCACCGGGCTCGCTCACGGTGCACGGATCAACATCGCCACCGTTCTCAGTGGTTACGCTGCCCAGCAGGCGGCCCTGGCCCACGCGCTCAGCGCCGGTCCGGCCGCCACCGACGACTCGATCTCGGGGCTGGCCGAGTACGGCGAGATCCTCGGGCAGGTACTCGACGCGGACGCCTACCCGGAGTTGACCTCGGCCATTGGCGCGAGTGCGCTGGGCGGCACCGAGGAGTGGATCGACGACGCCGACTTCACCTTCGGGCTCGGCCTGCTCCTGGACGGCATCGAAGCGCTCGTCGCGCGGGGGGCACACGACTGAGTGCGCATGCTCGCCGGGAGGTGAGCGGCGACCGAGCCAACCCGAGGCTCGAACGTGTCGGTCTTCGACGAGAAAGCGGCGAAACGTCGACATTGGCGCGTGGTGAACGACGGGTATCCCTAACGACGGTTCAGCGCCGATCATTGCCCGGTATCGATGTGAGTCATTCTCACCTCCGGGTGGCGCGCCCGGCACGGAGGGCGAGACGTCGGCACCGGAAGCCGGGCGCACCGAACGGCCCGACTCCGCGTCCCCGGAGGATCGCCATGCCCCGTCCCGCACTCCGCACCCGGCTCGCGGCGTTCACCGCCGCCATCCTCACCGCGAGCGTCCTGACGGTGACCCCGCCGTCACCGGCGCTGGCCGCCACCACGTTCGCCGCCAACGACTACTGCCTCGGCCAGTGCTCAGACATCCTGCCCCCCGGACAGAACGGCAACGCCACGCTCGTCGCCATCCTGGCGCACCAGGCGCTCGGCACCCGCCCCGCGCACTCCAGCGACCAGCTCGACGAGTACGCGAACCTCGTCTACAACTACGCCGGGCTGACCGACGAGCAGATCGCCCAGTTCTACAACGACGCCTCGTTCGGCGTGCCGGCCGCGCAGGTCGAGAGCACCGTCTCGCCGCGCGCGGACGTGACCATCGTGCGGGACAAGGCTACCGGCGTCCCGCACGTCACCGGCACCACCCGCGGTGGCACGATGTTCGGCGCCGGCTACGCCGGGGCGCAGGACCGGCTCTGGGTGATGGACCTGCTGCGGCACGTCGGCCGTGGCAACGTCAGCTCGTTCGCCGGCGGCGCGCCCGGCAACCGCGAGCTGGAGCAGAGCGTCTGGGCCAACTCCCCGTACACCGAGGCGGACCTTCAGGCCCAGGTGGACGCGCTGCGCACCAAGGGCGCCCGGGGTCAGCAGCTCTACACCGACGTGGTGGACTACATCGCCGGCATCAACGCCTACATCGACAAGTCGATCGCCGACGACAACTACCCGGGTGAGTACGTGCTCGCCGGAGCCGGCAAGCCGAGGCACTTCACCATGACCGACCTGATCGCCACCGCCGGCGTGATCGGTGGCCTGTTCGGTGGGGGTGGCGGCAGTGAGGTCCAGTCCGCCCTGGTCCGGGTGGCCGCCCGGGCCAAGTACGGCGCGACCGAGGGCGACAAGGTGTGGGCGGCGTTCCGGTCGCAGAACGACCCGGAGACCGTGCTCACCCTGCACGACGGTCAGAGTTTCCCGTACGGGGGGACGCCTCCGGGCGCGACCAGCGCGGTGCTCCCCGACGCCGGGACCGTGGTCGCCGAGCCGCTCGCCCACGACGCCAGCGGTGGGGCCGCCTCCCGCACCGGCACGAGCGCCGCAACCAAGGAACTGATCGGCGGGCTGGCGAACCTACGCGCGCACGGCATGTCCAACGCGGTCGTGGTCTCCGGACGGCACACCACCACCGGTAACCCGGTCGCCGTGTTCGGGCCGCAGACCGGCTACTTCGCGCCGCAACTGCTCATGCTCCAGGAGTTGCAGGGGCCGGGCATCAGCGCACGGGGAGCCGCGTTCGCCGGGCTGAACCTCTACGTGCTGCTCGGTCGCGGCCAGGACTACGCGTGGAGCGCCACCTCCGCCTCGCAGGACCTCACCGACACGTACGCGGTGCCGCTGTGCACCACCGACGGCACCGCGCCGACGCTGCGGTCCAACCGCTACCTCTACCACGGGCAGTGCCTCGCGATGGAGGCGTTGGAGCAGCGCAACTCCTGGTCGCCAACGCTGGCGGACTCCACCCCCGCGGGCTCGTACACGTTGCGCGCGCTGCGCACCAAATACGGGTTGGTCTCCTACCGGGGACTGGTGAACGGGCAACCGACCGCGTTCACCAAGCTGCGCTCCACCTACCGGCACGAGGCCGACTCGGCGATGGGTTTCCAGGCCTTCAACGACCCGGCGGCGATGGGCAGCGCGGCGGCCTTCCAGGGCTCCGCCGCCAGCGTCGGGTACGCGTTCAACTGGTTCTACGTCAACTCGACCGAGGCGGCGTACTTCAACTCCGGCTCGAATCCGGTCCGGTCGTCCGTCACCGACCCGAACCTCCCGGCGAAGGCCGAGTCGGCGTACGAGTGGGCCGGCTGGAATCCCGACACCAACGACGCCACGTACACGCCGGCCTCGGCCCACCCGCAGTCGGTCAACCAGGACTACTACGTGAGCTGGAACAACAAGCAGGCGCTGGACTTCGGGGCGGCCGACGGCAACTTCAGCTTCGGCTCCGTACACCGGGGTCAGTTGCTCGACGGACCGGTGCGGACGGCGATCTCCCAGGGCAAGCTCGGCCGCGCCGACGTCGTCAAGATCATGGCGGACGCGGCGGTGACCGACCTGCGCGGCCAGCAGGTCCTCGGCGAGCTGTTGCGGGTGCTGGACAGCACGCCGGTCACCGACCCGGCGCTGGCCGACGCGGTGGGCAAGCTGCGCGCCTGGCAGCAGGCGGGCACCCGCCGGGTGGAGACAGCCCCTGGCTCCAAGGTCTACCAGCACGCCGACGCGATCCGGATCTTCGACGCCTGGTGGCCGTTGCTGGCCTCGGCCGAGTTCCGGCCCGGCCTCGGTCCGGACCTCTACGCCGCGCTGGTCGATGCCATCGAGGTCAACGAGGCGCCGTCGGGCGGCCAGAACGGCGGGCGTGACGGCACCGCGAGCTGGGCGTCGCAAGGTCAGGCGCACAAGGGCTCGTCGTTCCAGCACGGCTGGTGGGGCTACGTGGACAAGGACCTGCGTACCGTGCTCGGCGACCCCGTCGCCGGCGGACTGGGCCGCTCGTACTGCGGCAACGGCAACCTCGGCGCGTGCCGACAGTCCCTGTTGGACACGCTCGGCCAGGCCGCCATGCTGCCGGCCACCGCGGTCTATCCCGGCGACAAGTCCTGCGGTGCCGGTGACCAGTGGTGCGCCGACTCGATCGCACACTCCGGGCTCGGCGGCATCACCCACCCGGTGATCGCCTGGCAGAACCGTCCCACCTACCAGCAGGTCGTCTCGTTCCCGGCGCGCCGGGGTGACGACGTCACCAACCTGGCCCAGGGCCGCCCGGCGACCGCGTCGAGCACCCAGTTCCTCACCAGCTACACCCCGGACAAGGCGGTCGACGGCAGTCTGAGCAGCCGGTGGGCCAGCAGCTACAACGACAACCAGTGGCTCCGCGTCGACCTCGGCGCGGCCCGCACCGTCAGCCGGGCGGTGCTGCGCTGGGAGTCGGCCTACGGCACCTCGTACCGGATCGAGGTCTCCGGCGACGGCAGCTCCTGGACGCCGGTGTTCGCCACCACCGCCGGCAACGGCGGCGTCGACAACGCCACCTTCGCTCCGGTCACGGCCCGCTACGTGCGGGTGTACGGCGTCAAGCGGGCCACCTCGTACGGATTCTCGCTCCACGAATTCGAGCTGTACGGACGGTGACCCGACCGGGAGGGGGGTCGGCGAACCGCTCGCCGGCCCCTCCCGCCATGACGTCCCTCGTTCGCCGGGCGGGGACCGGTGCTCTGGGGTGACACCCGCGGTGTGGGGGCGGCGTTGCGCCGACGGTACGCGGACAATGGAGCGATGAAGCGAGAGGTTCGGCTGAGGCGATTGACCGGTACGCGCGTCGACGGCGCGGTGGCGACGGGCGCGGTGGCCACCGGTGCCAGGGCGGCGGGGGCGGCGTCGCTTGGTGCCCTGGCTCTGGGGGCGCTGGCTGTCGGAGCCGTGGCTGTCGGGGCGCTGGTCATCGGGCGGCTGGCTGTCCGCCGCGCGGTCGTGCGGGAGCTGCGCGTCGGCCGGTTGGAGATCGGCGAGCTGGTGGTGCACAGCCGACCCACCGCCGAGGAGTGACCCGCCGCGACGGTGCGCGAGAGCGGTCTCGTTACGCTCGGTAGGCGTCAAGGCGCACTTTGACGGATTTTGCCGTTGAATTCCTTCCTCACCTGGTCATTGTGCAGGAATTCGGCAGCTAGATATAACCCTCCGAATATGGCTGGTCACGTGCTGAAACCGCGACTCGGCTTCGCCGGTGACGGGCGAAATTCGTGCCGAAAAAGCGCGACCAAAATGGTCCGTCGGCCCGTCTTTTTAGGTGACGGATGGTCACGGCCGGCGGTCGGCCAAGGAGGGGTAAGGGACGTGGGGGACGTACGTGGGCGTTTCAGGGATGAGTTGGCCCGACACGTACCCCCACCGCTGGGCGACCTCGTCGAGCAGTCGGTGGTGCAGGGCCGACGACTGCGCCGTCGGCGTCGGCTGGCGCAGCTCGGCGCGGGTGGATCGGCGCTGGCGATGCTGCTCGTGATCGGCCTGGCGGCCGGGCCACTCACCGGCGGTGCCGACCAGGTCGGTCGGTCCGGGAAGTGGGACTTCGGTTCGCCGGGTGGGTCGGTCGACAACACCACACCGTCCCCGGCGCAGACCCCGGGCGGCGGGTTGGTGGAAGGCGCAGCCGAGGCGCCCGCGACGGCCACCTCCCCGACCCCGACGACCACGGTGATCGACACCGTGCGGATCGGGGCGGGGCCGGACGGTCCGTTGCTGACGACCACACCGCAGGGCGCCCTGGAGTTGTTGACACGGCTCCTACCCAAGGGCGAGACCAGCGGTCCGGCGAACTTGGAAAGCAGCGGGGCGGGTCCGGGCATGCCGTACGTCCAGATCTTTCTGGATCGGGGCGACGGGCCCGGCATGGTGCGGCTCTCCGTCTACCAGGACCACCTCGGCGGCGATCCGGACCCGGGGACGGTGGAGCTGACCGAGGTGCCCGGCAACTGCGTGCAGGACAAGATGATCACGGTGTATCACCGGGACGGCCTCCAGATCGACCTGCTGATCTCCACCTGTCTAGCCTGGGATGGCAAGGGGAGTTCGCCCGCGCCCGCCGTTCTGTCCGTGGACGAGGCAATCGCGATCGCCGCCGACCCAACCTGGGGGACGAAACTGCCGGCCGAGTACGTCAGGAACGGCGCCAAGAGGTTCCCCACCCTGGCCAGGTCGAATGGCTGACGAAGACTTCGTGGAATTCGCGCAGGCGACCGTGGGCCGCCTGCGCGACGCCGCGTTCCTGATGTGCCGCGACTGGCATCTCGCCCAGGACCTCACCCAGACCGCGCTGGCGAAGATGTACGCCAACTGGGGGCGGGTCCAACGGGCCGACGACCCGTACGCGTATGCCCGCAAGGTGCTGCTGCGCTGCGTAATCGATCAGCAGCGGCGTCGCTCCAGCACCGAGTTGGCGATGTCGACGCCGCCCGACCAGGGCGAGGAGCATCCGGCTGAGCTGCGCATGACGTTGCTCGACGCGGTCGCCACCCTGCCACTGCGCGATCGGGCGATCATCGTCCTGCGCTACTGGGACGACCTGAGCGTGGAGACGACCGCCGAGGTCGTGGGCGTCTCCACGGCCGTCGTGAAGAGCCAGAGCATGCGCTCCCTCAGCCGGCTGCGCGAGTTGCTCGGCGAGACCCGTTCCGAGTTGTTCGCCGAGGAGCGGCATTGATCGGCCGTGTCTGTCCGGTGGCGGCGACGGGGGTGCCGCCGGGCGCCCTCGGCGACGCCTCGACCTGCGATGGCAGTCATCTGTATGGGGGAGGTTCGGTGTCCGTGTCGAGCAGCAGGACCTGCCGGGGCCGGGTTCGCGGCAGGGTCCGGGTGCCGGTTTTGGCCGTGCCGCTGGTCCTGTCGGCGTTGGTGGTGCTGGTCGCGGGGTGTCAGCGGTCGGGGCCGGGTGACGTTCCCGAGGAGTCACCGACCGTGAACGCCGAACGGAGTGGCCTGAGCATGCTGCTGGGAGCGGGCGACCTGGGTGCGGGTTGGCGTGCGGACGAGGCGCGGCCCGGTCTGCCACCCTGGCCGTGGGAGCAGGACGACTGCCCCGACTATCAGAGCAGCGACTACACCGCGAAGTCGCACCGACGGGCTGCCGTGGAGCGCTACTACCGGCTGCCGGACGGCTCCTCGCCGGCCCTCCACATCGTGGAGACGTACGAACCCGGATGGGCCGAGCGGAATGTCGACGACGTCCGTACGGTCCTCCGGCGATGCGCGAGCTACCTGGTTAACGGATCACGGGTCTCGTTCGACATCATCGACCCGCACTATCTGGGCGGTGTCGGTCTGCTCGTCAAAGGCCGCATCGCACATGCCGACACCCCAACTACCGCTAGGTACTTCGTCATGGTGAAACGGGACGAGAAGGTCTCGACTATCAGCCTGCCCGACCTGGGCAACCAGGCTGCGGTGGATACGATCGCGGCGAAGGCGGTGGCCCGTCTTGGCTGAGCGGGGAGGTCGGAAGCTGCCACGCCGCTGGGTCGTCTCTGCGGTCACCGTGTCTCTCGCCGGCGTCGCGACGGCCGCCTATGGCACGACGCACGTCCGCGACGGCGGCGGATCTGACGCGTCGCCCGGTCGTTCGCCGGCCAGCCCGGTTCCGACGACGCCGGCCGTCGACCGGCTGAAACCGGCGCGGGCACGTATCGAGGCCTACGTCGACCGGTACGACGGTCATCTCGCGGTCGCGGCGCTGGATCGACAGAGTACGGCCGCGGTGACGGCCGGCGCCACACGCTTCGAGACCGCCAGCATCGTCAAGGTCAATATCCTCGCGGCGCTGCTGCTGCGGCAGACACCGCCCGGTAAGGCCCTGAGCTCGGCAACCAGACAGCTGGCCGAAGCCATGATCGTGTCCAGTGACAACGACGCCGCGGTGGCCTTGTGGCAGAAGATCGACGGCTCGAGCGGCCTCACGGCCGCGAACCGCACACTCGGTCTGCGCGAGACCAAGGCGAACAAGCACTGGGGGACGACCATGACCACGGCCGCCGACCAGATCCGTCTGCTGATGGCGCTGACGTCGTCGAAGGGGCCGCTGACGCCGCAGGACCGTACCTTCGTCATGGGCCTCATGAAGAAGGTGATCCCCGAGCAGCGGTGGGGAGTCACCGCCGCGCGGGAGCCGGGCAACCCTTCCGTGTACGTCAAGAACGGCTGGGACACCGTTGACATCGACAGTGGTCGCTGGCTTGTCAACAGCATCGGACGGATCGTCGAGGCCCGTCACGACTGGCTGATCGCCGTGCTCTCCGACCATCACGTCAGCCAGAAGGCCGGCATCGACGTGGTGGAGAAGGCCGCGAAGTTCGTCCTCAAGGAGATGCGCGCCGCCACCGCGGGCGACGGCCCTTCGTAGGGTGGGCCGTCGCCCCCGGGCGTCCCGCTGCCGCCACTGTGGAGAGCGCGCCCTCCGTTCTGGGTGGTGGCCGCCGATCAGGGCCGGTCGGCGGCCGCCAGGGGCAGGTGCGCGACCGGCACGAGTCGCCGGACGCCGCGGCTCGGGCTGGGCTGTTCGGTGCCCCGGACGGTCGCGATGTCGGCCGCGAGCGCCTCGATCTGTTGGCGGGTGACGCCCGGCATGCAGATCAGGTGGCTGATGCCGCCGTCGGCGTTCGACAGGCCGTAGCGGCGGGAGATCGGCGGTGGCGGTGTCGTGAAGTACACCGTGAAGGCGTGGACGTTGCGCCAGGCGGGCCAGCCGACGCTGGCCAGCAGGGAGTGGGCGAAACGAGCCGTTTCACGTGCGCGCTCGGCGCGTTCACGGTGCCCGTCCTCGCCCAGCAGTCGCAGCGCGTACCACATCTGGACGGCGAGTTGGCCGCAGCGGGAGCCGCTGATGGTGCTGTCGGTCGTGGCGGTGTAGGAGATCCGCCGCGCTGCCCGTTGCAGCGAGCGGCGGGTCACCACCAGACCGCCCGGAATGGTGGTGCCGTAGAACTTGTGGCAGGAGATGGCCACGGAGTCGACCACGCCGCCGAGGTCGATGGCCACCGGCCGGTCCGGCAGCAGGGCCAACGGCACACCGGCGAGCGCTCCGTCGACGTGCAGGTGGGCGTTGCGGATCGCCAGCTCGGACAGGGCGCGACGAACGCGGGCCGGGTCGTCCACCGCCTCGGTCACGGTCGTGCCGGCGTTGGCCACGACGATGGCGGGCCGGTCTCTGCGCCGGGCCAGCTCGCCGCGCAGATCGTTGTAGTCGATCTCACCGGTGACGTCGGTGCGGATGACGACCTCGGGGAGGTTCAGCATGCTGGCGGTCTTGCGGATCCAGTCGTGGGTCGCCTGGCTGTAGTAGAGGACGGGACTCGCGCCCGCGAACCGGTCCCGGGCCAGCAAGATGGCCGCCTGGTTGGCCTCCGTGCCACCACTGGTCAGATATCCCCACCGATCATCGGCGGGGGCGCCGAAGAGGTTCGCGTGCCAGTCGATGACCTTGCGCTCGTAGGCCTTCGTGTGCACGGTGTCGGGGTCGGTATCCGGGTCACCGACATTATTGATCAACAGTCCGAACAGGGATGTCACGGGTCCATAGTCGATATCCACCGCGGCCGGGAAGCCGATCGACCTGCGTGCTGACAGAGCGGCTCGTAACTGCTCGATCTCAGCGGTGAGGGAAAGGTCGTCGGGAACGCTTATGGGGGAGGTCACGGGCTCTCCGTTGATAGGCGACTCAGCGATGAGTGGACCATGACGCCGACGTCCAGGCAACCGTCTCCGAATCGCGATCAAGCCGACTGGCGGTGCATGGTTGATCGCGGTGTGTGTGCGATGAGAGGCTGTGGCGACGTCTTTGGAGGGACTAACACCGTGGCGTACGACAGGCCAGGAACCCGCTCGAATCCTTTTGAGAGGAGCGCCGACGATTGGAGAGCGGCGGCGAGTGCCGGAAGGACGGCAGCGGTGCCCTGGGACCAGCACTCGGGCAGCCAGTCGTCCCTCCCTCCGGAGCCGGCGCCGGCGGTTGGACGCCATGGTTGGGTCGCGCCCACGGCCGCGATGCCGTCGCCCGCCGCCGAGCAGCCGCCGGTCCCATGGCAGCCCACGCCGTCCGCGTACGCGCCGCCACCGGTGGAGCCGTCGCCGACCACGCGCGACTCGCCGGGCGCGGCCCCGATCAGCGATCCGGAGACGCGGCGGATCTGGGCGTCGTTGCGATCCTCCGCGTTGAGCCGGGTCGGGTTGATGAACACCATGCACGGCCGGCACGCGTGGGCGCAGCGTCGGCGCAACCCGCTTTGCCCCTACGGCTTCGCATTCCTCTACGCGGTGCCGGTCATCGGGTCCACACCGGATCGAATGGTCTTCGAGGTGGGTGCGGCGACGCGCCTCGACAAGGCCGGCGAGGACGTCTCACACCTGCCCAGGCTGCTGTACGACCTCGCCCAGACGGCGCGGCACTACCTCGACAACGGGGGTCTGGATCCACGTCAGCCCCCGCAGATGTGCAACCGTGTCGACGAGCGGATCACCGCCGAGTCGACGTTCATCGGGCTCGCGGTCAGCTCGCTCGACGGTCCGCTCGGCACCTGGGAGCAGACGATGCGCCGGGTGGAGGGTGAGGACCGTATCCCCGGCCGCTTCTACATCCAGATGATGGATCCCGAAGAGACGCGGATCGTCGTCGACCGGCCCACCGATCCATGGGAGAGGCCGCTGATCCAGTCGACCACGCCGCTCTACGAGTCGTGGCGCCCGTTGCAGAGCTACTCGGGCGACGCTCCGATCTGGACGGGGATCGCCCAGTTTGCGACGCTGGTGCACCTCGGCGCGCAGCGGATCAGCCCGACCAGGGGCGCGACGCCCTAGATGATCGATTCCAAGGGGTCAGTGGTCGTAGGCGGTCAGGGATCGCATGACCGGTTGGCCGGTGTGCCAGT
>NZ_JBNCKS010000060.1:0-6724 GCF_049841635.1 Micromonospora sp. DT44
AACGACGTCAGCGAGCGACCAACACGATTTTCAGCCCGGAACGGGCCACCTCGCCAGAGGCGACAAGGACTAACCCCGTCCACCCCCACCGGTCCCACCCTCCCACCCTCACCCCCTCGCCGGACCCCGGTGATCAAGAGATTCGCGTCAGTCGCCACGGCGTGTCGTGACGCAAACCTCTTGATCACCGGGGTTCAGGCCGGGCGGCCGGGCGGTTGGGCGGTTGGGGGTCTGGGCGGCCGGGTCTGGGTGGGGGTTAGGTGGGGGTTGTTAGGGCTTCGGTTAGTTCTTCGGGGTTGTCGAACTGTTCGGGTGGTAGGGCCTGGAGCAGGTGCAGCATGGGTGTGTCGGCGCCGTTCTCCTGCGCCCAGCGGACGAGGTCCTCGCGGGAGACCGGGTAGTCGAGCCCGGCCAGGTACTCCTGCAACTGCACGCCTGACACGGTCATGTCGGTTGGCTACCCGCTCGTGTCAGGCGTACACGCTGACGGCGTGTCGGCTCACGACGCGCCGACGGTTTGTCGGCGTGAGCGCCGGGTAGCCGCTGCCATGCTGGTTCAGCGGCTCGGCGCGCCGAGCGACTTCGACCCGTTGCTGGAGCGCGTTCGGGACGCCCGGGTGGTGATGATCGGCGAGTCCACGCACGGCAGTTACGACTACTACCGGCTCCGTGAGCAGTTGACCCGTCGGCTGATCGCGGAGTGCGGCTTCTCGTTCGTGGCCGTGGAGGGCGACTGGCCGGACTGCGACCGGGTGCACCGCTCGGTCACCGCCGCGCCCGGCGGTGCCCTCGATCCGCAGAGCGCGCTGGAGGGCTTCGAGCGGTGGCCGACCTGGATGTGGGCCAACGCCGAGGTGGCGCGCTTCTGCCGGTGGCTGCGGGCGTGGAACCTTCAACGGCCGGACGGTGAGCGGACCGGGTTCCACGGGCTCGACGTCTACAGCCTCTGGGAGTCGATGCAGGCGATCTTCGACTACCTGGGGGAGGAGGACCCGACCTCGCTGGAGGCGGCGCAGGACGCGTACCGGTGCTTCGAGCCGTACGGCAAGCGGGTCGAGGAGTACGGCGCGGCCAGCCGGTTCGTCTCCGCCCGGTGTGAGGAGGAGGTGGTCCGGCTGTTGGCGCGTACCCGGGAACAGGCCATGTCGGACGGCCCGGACCGCTTCTCGGCCTGGCAGAACGCGGAGGTGGTGGCCGGCGCGGAGCGCTACTACCGGGCGATGGTGGCCGGCGGTCCGGACTCGTGGAACATCCGCGACACCCACATGCAGGACACTTTGGACCGGCTGCTGCACCGCTACGGCCCGGACGCCCGAGGGATCGTCTGGGCGCACAACACGCACGTGGGGGACGCGCGGGCCACCGACATGGCCACGGACGGCATGGTCAACATTGGTCAGTTGGCCCGCGAGCGGCACGGCGACGACGCGGTGGCGCTGATCGGGTTCGGCACCTACCGGGGCACGGTGATCGCCGCTCCCCGGTGGGGCTCGCCCTCGGAGGCGATGGTGGTGCCGCCGGCACGGGAGGGCTCGGTGGAGCGGCGGTTGCACGAGTTGATGCCCGAGCGGGCGGTGCTCGTCTTCGGCGGCGACGACCAGCCGGGCTGGGTCACCGAGCCGGCGGACCACCGGGCGATCGGGGTGGTCTACGACCCGAGTTTCGAGTCCTGGGGCAACTACGTGCCGACCCGCCTGGCCGCGCGCTATGACGCGCTCATCTGGTGCGACGAGACAACAGCCCTGCACCCGCTGGCGGTCCCCGCCGCCCCCGGCGAGATGCAGACGTACCCGGCCGGTGTGTGACCGGGCCAGCGCGGATCATGGAGTTGTGGTGCCCGTTGCGCCCTGACTCGGGCACTTCGTCCGGCACCACAACTCCATGATCGACCAGGTCGGGAGGACCTAGACCCTTGTGGGTTCCTGGGTTGTGAGGTGGTCGCGGAGGCCTTCGCCTTCGATGTCGACGTTGGGTAGGGCGCGGTTCAGCCAGCGGGGCAACCACCAGGCGCGGTCACCGAGCAGGGACATCACGGCCGGGACGATGGTCATGCGGACCACGAAGGCGTCGATGGCCACACCGATGGCGAGCGCGAAGCCCATCGACTTGATCACCGGGTCCTCGAGGAAGACGAAGCCCCCGAACACCGACATCATGATCAGCGCGGCGGCGGTGACCACCCGGGCGCCGTGCCCCATGCCGCTGATCGTGGCCGCCCGCGCGCTCTCGCCGTGCACGAAGTCCTCCCGCATCCGGGACACCAGGAACACCTCGTAGTCCATGGCGAGCCCGAAGAGGATGCCGATGAGCAGGATCGGCAGGAAGCTGATCAGCGGGCCGGGCGTGTCCAGGCCGACCAGGTCGGCGAGGTGCCCCTGCTGGAACACCGCCACCGTGATGCCGAACGTGGCGGCGACGGTGAGCAGGAAGCCCAGCGCGGCCTTGACCGGCACCAGCAGCGAGCGGAACACCAGCATCAGCAGCAGGACCGACAGCCCGACCACCAGCAGCAGGTAGACCGGCAGCGCGTCGGAGAGCTTCTCGGAGACGTCGATGCCGATCGCGGTGACGCCGGTGAGCAGCACGTCCGCGCCACGGATGCCGCTGACCGAGCCACGGATGTCGTGCACCAGCGTCTCGGTGGCCTCGTCGGTCGGGCCGGTCTTGGGCACCACGCCGAGCAGCGCCGTCCGGCCGTCCGGGCTGAGCTGCGGCGGCGCCACCGCGAGGACGTTCTCGGTACGTTGCAGCAGCGCGGTGACCTGCGGTACGGCGGCCGCGGTCGCCGGTGCGTCGTCGCCCGCGACGACCACCGCGAGCCGGCCCGTGAAGCCCGGGCCGAAGCCCTCGACGGTCAGGTCGTTCGCCACCCGGGCCGGAGAGCCGACGGCGGCCGTCGCCGCGCCCGGCAACGCCAGCCGCATGTCGGGCGTGGGCAGCGCGAGCAGCCCCAGGCCGAGCAGCCCGACCAGGATGACGGGTACGCGGAAACGGGTGACGAACCGGGCCCAGCGGAAGCCGAACCGGGTGCGGTCCTCGGCCGGGGCGGGCCGGTCGACGTCTGCGTCGGTGCCCGGCGTGCCGTCGTTGGCGAGCGCCCGCAGCCGGCGGGGGAGCACCCGGCGACCGGCGAAGCCGAGCAGCGCCGGCTGGAGGGTGATGGCGACGAGGACGGCCACGGTGACGGTGCCGGCGGCGGCGAGACCCATGACGGTGAGGAACGGGATGTCCACCACGGCCAGGCCGGCGAGCGCGATGACGACGGTGGCGCCCGCGAAGACCACGGCGGAGCCGGCGGTGCCGACGGCCCGGCCGACCGCCTCGTCCGGCGGCAGGCCGTCGAGCAGGTTCTGCCGGTGCCGGGAGGTGATGAACAGCGAGTAGTCGATGCCCACGGCGAGGCCGAGCATCAGCGCGAGGATCGGGGCCGTGCTGGTCAACTCGATGACGCCGCTCAGCGCGAACAGGCCGGCCATGCCGACGCCCACGCCGATCAGCGCGTTGAGCATGGTCATGCCGGCGGCTACCAGCGAGCCGAACGTGATGATCAGGACGATCGCGGCGACCAGGACGCCGAGCGCCTCGGTCGAGCCAATCTCGGGCTCCCCGCCCAGCACCTCACCACCCGGGGCGACCTGCCAGCCCTTCGCCTTGGCGGCCGCGCCGACCTCCTCGTACGCGGTCTTCTGCGCGTCGGTCACCTCGTCCGCCCCGGTGGCGAACTGGACCTGCACCAGCGCGTACCGGCCGTTGGGCGAGACGGCGCCGACCTGGAGCGGGTTGACCGCGCCGACGACGCCGGGCAGCGTCCCGGCCTGCTGGACCAGCTCCTGCACCACGGCCTGACCCTCCGGCGTGGCCAGTTGGCCGTCCCCGGGCGCCTTGAGCGTGATCGTCCCGGTGGCGCCGCTGGCCGCGGGGAACTGCTCGCTGAGCAGGTCCAGCGCGCGCTGACTCTCGGTTCCGGGCATGGTGAAGTTGCTCGCCGTCGGGCCGCGCAGGGTCGCCGCGGCGAGGCCGGCGCCGACGAGTACGACGAGCCAGAGCGCGACGACGAGCCGTCGCCGGCGCAGCGCGCCCCGGCCGAGCCGGTAGAGCAGGGTGGCCATCAGGAGTCCTTGTCCTCGGTCGTGGGTGGTTGGGGCTGGGGTGTCCCGACGGGTTCGACGGCCCGCCGGGCGAGGGTGAGCAGGGCGGGACGCAGCTCGTCGTCGGGGATGTCGACGAACTCGGCGCACGCCTCGGAGATGCCGGCCAGCAGAACCAGCGCGGCGATCCGGGCGCCGGGGCGGTCGGAGTGGCCGGCCAGCGCGTCGCGCAGCCGTTCGGAGATCTGCTGGATGTCGGCGAAGGCCGGCTGGCACAGCAGCTCCGGGAACTCGCCGCGCAGGACGGCGATCTCTCGCCGGAACCGGACCGCGAGGTCGACGAAGCCGACCGCGGCGACGTCCTGAGCGGCCGCGCCGGTCAAGCCGCTGAGCTGGTCGTCGAGGTCGGTCAGCACCGTGATGGCCGGTGCCATCAGCTCGGCGAGCAGGGCTTCCTTGTTGGCGAAGTGGTACAGCACGGTGGCCTTGGAGCAGCCGACCTCGCGGGCGATGTCCTGCAACGAGGTGCCCCGGTAGCCGGTCACCGCGAACCGTCGCGCCGCCGCGGCCAGGATCTCGCCGTGCGTCTCGGACACCGCTCTCGCCATCACCGGTCCACCTCCGTGAACCAGCATGCCTGACCGATCGGTCAGACCCTGACCGATCGGTCAGACAAAGCGGGTGGCGTTCCCCACACCCGGTTGCTGTTTAGTCCGCGTGCTCCGCGTCGTACCTGGTCCGTGCCTCGGCGATCGCCCGGCGGTGCCGTTCGGCCCAACTCGTCAGGGCCACCAGTGACTCGTACAGCTCCAGGGCCATCGGGGTGGCTACGTACTCGACCTTGGGTGGCACGGTCGGATAGACGGTGCGGTGCAGCAGGCCGTCGCGTTCCAGGTTGCGCAGGGTCAGCGTGAGCATCCGGCGGCTGATGCCCTCGATGTGCCGCTCCAGCTCGGTGAAGCGCACCGGGCCGTGCGAGGCCGCCACCAGGATGCCGATGCTCCACTTGCCGCCGACCCGGTCGAGCACCTCGCGGACGGTGCACGCCCGGGCCTGCCCCGGAGTGAAGGGCACGTTCCCGGGTGAGCAGGTCAGCTCGGCCTCCACCAGGGCGGACACATCGCTGTTCCTCTGGGACACAACAGTGCCTCCTTCCGCTCCCGCTCATGGTCACAGACGATGGCGTCGGTAACAAATCGTGCACCAAGGAGGATTCCGTGGAACGAGCGACCCCGTCCCGCTGGCCGGCGCTGCTGGTGCTGTGCGCCGGCAGCCTCATGATCATTCTGGATGGCAGTGTGGTGTCGGTGGCCCTGCCCGCCGTACAACGCGACCTGGGCTTCACGGCCGCCGGGCTGGCCTGGGTGGTCAACGCCTACCTGGTGGCGTTCGGCGGGCTGCTGCTGCTCGCCGGCCGTCTCGGTGACCTGCTCGGCCGACGCCGGGTCTTCCTGGCCGGCGTCGTGCTGTTCACCGTGGCCTCGGCGGCCTGCGCGGCGGCCAGTGGTCCGGCCCTGCTCGTCGGCGCGCGGTTCGGTCAGGGCGTCGGCGGCGCGCTGGCCATGGCGGTCAGCCTCGGCATGATCGTCCGGCTCCACCCCGAGCCGGCCGAGCGGGCCCGCGCCATCGCCGTCTACAGCTTCACCGGGGCGGCCGGCGCGTCCGTCGGCACGGTGGCCGGGGGAGTGCTCACCGAGCTGGCCGGCTGGCGCTCGATCTTCCTGGTGAACCTCCCGATCGGAGCGGCGATCCTGCTCGCCGCCGTCCGCCGGCTCCCCGCCGAGCGGGGCATCGGCCTGCGGGCCGGCCTCGACGTGCCGGGCGCCCTGCTCGCCACCGCCGGCCTGATGGCCGCCGTGCTGGGCATCGTGGGTACGGGTGAGCACGGCTGGACCAGCCCGCGAACCCTCGGCGCGGTGGCGCTCGCCGCGCTGCTGCTCGGCGGCTTCGCGGTACGCCAGCGAGTGGCGTCCACCCCGCTGCTGCCGGCCCGGCTGCTGCGCGTGCCCGGTCTGCTCGCGGCGAACGCCGTGCAGTTCCTCATGGTGGCCGCGTTCTTCGGCTTCCAGTTCCTGCTGGCCGTGGAGCTGCAACTGGTGCTCGGACTGGACGCGGCGGCGACCGGCTGGGCGTTCCTGCCCACGCCCGTCGTGATCGCGGTGGTGTCGCTCGGCCTGGCGGGCAGGCTGATCGCCCGCTGGGGGGCCCGAGCCGTGCTGGTGACCGGGCTCGGCCTGGCCGCCATCGGTTTCCTGCTGCTCGCCCGGCTGTCCGCCGACGGGAGTTACGTCGGCGACGTACTCCCGGCGATGTTGATCTTCGGGGTGGCCGGCGGCCTGACCCTGCCGGCGGTCACCACGCTGGCCATGGCCGGCGCGACCGACGCCGACGCCGGGCTCGCCTCCGGTCTGGCCAACACGACCCAGCAGGTCGGGGGAGCGCTCGGCCTGGCGACGCTGGCGACCCTCGCGGCGGCCCGCAGCGACGGCCTGCGGGCCGCCGGTCAGGCCGAGGTGGCCGCGCTGGCCGGCGGTTACCGGGTGGCGTACGTGGTGGCCGCCGCCCTGGTGCTCGCCGCGCTGCTGGTGGCGCTGGGCACCGGGCCACGGCGGTCGGCCGCCGGGCGGCCCGACGAC